>FR890570.1 GCA_000435075.1 Bacteroides sp. CAG:770
CACTGTACATCGAAAGCGCCTTCACCTTCGCATCCACACCCTCCTTGCCGACCTCCACATAACAATTCGGATTGAACGCCACCATCGCACTGTTTATCTTCCACTCTGTACACGACGGCACCTCCATATACCAGAACTCCCTCACACGCTTCACCTCCGGACGACGTTGAAACAGCCTGACCGCCAGCGCATATCCAAATCCGCCCCACTCCAAGCCCCCACTACTTCCTCAAAGAAGCCAGATACTCCTCATGCAAATGATAATACTTCATCTTGAACAGCACATACGCCACAGAAAGCAGCAACAATGCCACAAACAAGTAAATCCAATGCCAAGCCACAAGCGAAAGCCCACAAGCAGACTCAAGAACCGGACAAAGGAAAATGAACCCAACTGACACCGCCAGCTGCAGCAAAGCATAGAACGATGCCACCTTGACATGCCCAATCTTCAGTTCATTCGCCATCAGCTGATAAACATGCTTACGATGCGCCTCTCCCAAATTCTCATGCAACATAATACGATGACAAATAGTCAGACATCCGTCCACGCCATACACCAGCAAGAAAATCAGCCAAGTAATATCACCAGTCGCAAGAATAAGAGAACCTATCAGGAACAGCAGGATATACGCCACACCTATCGAGCCCACATCACCCGCGAAACACTTCGCCTTACCCTTCGGACGGAAATTGAAGAAGCAAAACACAACATCAGCAAGAATCACGACATAAATCAACGACTGATCCACAAATCCCATTGACGAATTTAGCAGCGCCAGCGGCACAAGCGAAGCCAATGCATACGCACCGGTAATGCCATTCACACCATCCATGAAATTGATAATATTAGATGCACCCACACAAACCACCAACGCCACAATCACCATCCACCACATATCCCAGTGCAACAAATCCAGCTGATAAAACATCATAGCCATCGCCACGAACTGTGCGGCCAGACGCACACTATCAGGAAGCGAATGGATATCATCAATGAAACTCACACCGGCAACCAGCGTCACCGCAAGCAAGAACCATAAATACTGAAACCCGAAGACCGCGCTCCAAATCCACAACGACAATAAGAAAATAATCCCCCCGCCCCTGAGAACAATCGACGAATGCGACGAACGCTCATTAGGTTTGTCAATGATATTGAACTTGTCAGCCACCTTGAAATAGGCCAATTCCAAGACAAGAAGAATCAAAAAGATGATTCCGTAA
>FR890571.1 GCA_000435075.1 Bacteroides sp. CAG:770
TTTGTACGAAGAAAAAAGAATCGGTCCGGCAGCATTAGCATAGTCGTGGTGGACAATCACGGAGGCAAGTTTAAGGAACTGCATACCGTAGGCATCGCGGCGGACGAGTCCGAGTCGATGGTCTATGCGAGAAAGGACGAGAGTGGATAAAAGAGCATCTGGGCATAGCCGAACTTGACTTTGAAGGCACGGAAAACAAGGCGCAAGAAGAAATAGTATTCAAAATACGGATAATATTTACGGAACGTTAGAGCCGTTTCTACACCGTCATCGGCAGAATCCCGAATTGCTCCGTGTATGGTACATGAATATCCATGTGTTCAAAGGAAACACTCTTCTGCTCTGAAATTTTCTTGATAAGTTTTGATGACTCGGCGTCGGAGGTCACAAAGTACTTCACATCCGGATTGCACTCAGCCTGCGCAAATAATTTCACGTCATTCGGAATGATCAGCCGATTGTCCACAAAAATGTCTTTTGATCTTCTTGCCGAGTATAGTATATTCGCAAAGCCACCGGCAACTGGAGCATGCTGAATATTGAAAGGAATAATCCGCACACTGCGCAGCGGAAGTTCGTATATGTCTCCATTCACACAATACTCCGCAACGGTAATGGTGGAAACATACATAGGTATTCCATTCTCCAGAAAATACCTGTAATAATCCTCGGCATTCTGATGCAGAGGGTCATTCTTGGAAAGAAGCCTAATGAGGAAGCTGGTGTCAAGCAAAACACTGAATGGTTGTTCTTTAAGCATAGGCTCCCCTTATTTTAGAAACATATTCATCCACATCCATGTTGTCAAATCGGCTTCCAACCTTTTCAATTAGTCCATCAAGATAGTCCTTGTCGAAATTAGGCTTGTAGTCAATGATCTTGAGCAGTTTCACAGATGTCCTATCTATCTCCCCGGTCATTACATTTTGCTTGGCCAGAGCTTGTATTCCGTATTCTTTATACAGAAGATTTCGTTCTTCGTTTTTCAAGGTCTCCCTATCTGCGGCAATCACAATAGTGCCGTAATCCTTCGTTTCAAGATGGATGTTCGATTTGTCCTTTCCTCCGGCATCCACGAGTGTGCCATAGAAATAGACCTCCGCATCAGCCCACAATGCCTCCGAACGATAAAAATTTGTCGTCGGGGTTATACTCAGAATATTACCTTCGATACTTTCTGCCTTGAATTCAAAATTGTAGTTGTACTTTACAGCCATATTCTGAATCTGTTCTATTGCCCTGGCAGATGACAGTTCAAGCGTGTCGATTGACTTTGTCGCTGCTACCATTGTCATCACCCCGACAAAGGCGGCTTCCGCCTGTTTGGTCACTTTAAAGATGTTTCGGACAGAGCCGGACTCAAGTCGATATGCAATATCCGGCCTATTTCCTTTCATTCCAGGATAAAGAAGAGGTTCGATATTGGATAACAACGAGATTATCTCCTTGATATCGTAATTATCAGGAGTAAGCGGGTTGTTGCCTTTCTGCCCCACAACATGTATCTCTATTTGACCGAACTGTCTCATATTGGTTACAAAAATAGACATAAATTTCAGATTATACAGCTAAACAAGACAAAAATTAATCTATTAAACACCTCATTGATCATCATATTGCGAATTTTTAAGGGTGATTTAGGGTGACGCAATGACGAAGTCAGGAAGT
>FR890572.1 GCA_000435075.1 Bacteroides sp. CAG:770
TAAGTGTCTCTATTCCAAAACGACAAGTATAAACATGTGACGATTTACTCCAAGTCTTGATCTTCGCCAATAGTTCCTTCTTGTGTTTGGCAAATACCTTCGGAGACATGATGTCGCACACTGCCCAGTTGTCCACGAAAGGCAGGAAGCTGTCAGTAAGACGAATGCATTCATCGTAGTCCTTCACCTCGGAAATGAGGAGACCGTGAAGCATATTCTCATCGTAGTATTCGTGAGGAAGCAGATGAAGGAATTCCTCGCATTCTACCTTCTTTGTAAACTCTTTTGCGAACTTGCGAAGCACAGGCACACGAATGCCTATGAAACTTTCCATAGGCACTCCCGGTGTCAGTTTGGCCTGGAAAGCAGCATACTGCTTATCCTGCATGGCGAACAGTCTTTCTTGAAGTGAAGTCATAAATCTTATTGTTATTTTATCTTGTTATATTCCTCATCGCTCACAGCCTCCTGCCATTCGTTGGATGTGTTCTCGCCAGGTATTTCAAAGGCGAGGTGGGCAAACCAGCTGTCTTTTGCGGCACCATGCCAATGCTTCACGTTGGCAGGAATATGGATGACTGTGCCTGGGAGGATTTCCTGTGCAGGCTTGCCTTCCTCCTGATACCAGCCACGTCCGGCTACACCTACCAGCATTTGTCCGCCACCCTTTGTGGCGTGGTGCGTATGCCAGTTGTTACGGCAGCCAGGCTCAAAGGTAACGTTGAAGAAAGCTATCTGACTATCAGATATTTGTGCCAGATAACTGTTGCCTTTGAAGTATTTGGCGTAAGCGGTGTTGGGTTCGCCAACAGGGAATATCATCTCGCGCTGGAATGCAGCCTTGGCGTCTTCTCCTTTCACATCTTCGTTCCATACCTCCTTTGCCAGATTGAAGGCAGCCCATGCCTTTGGCCAGCCGGCGTAGAAGGCGATGTGAGTAATAATCTCTGCCGCTTCCGTACGGGTAATTCCGTTATTCTTTGCCGACTGCAAGTGATATTTCAGCGAGTTGTCGGTGATTCCTTGGCTGATGAGCGAAGTGATTGTTACCAAACTGCGGTCGCGCAATGAAAGCAGGTCATTGCGGCTCCATACTTCTCCGAAGAGGATGTCGTCGTTGAGGTGGGCGAACTCCGGGGCAAACTCACCCAGCTGGGTGCGCCCTGCTGTCTGTACTATTTTCTTCATTGTATCATATTTTTAAATTTTTCTCTATATTTTCAAATTCTTCTCCAGAAA
>FR890573.1 GCA_000435075.1 Bacteroides sp. CAG:770
GGGTGCTTTGACCTACTTTTGGCTTTTTTAAATTTTTAATTTGGCCAAAGTCAATACTTTTTCTATCTATATGATTGGGGATGAGGCGATTATGATATTGTGGCAATTGGGGAAGTTTCTCTGCTAGAAATTATCCTTATTGAACATAAAATAGCGATGGCGACCTCAAAGCCGCAGTAAAGGCCGTCCGCGAGGCAGAGTAAAATACAGCACTAAAGTATGGAAACCAGCAGCATATCCGGTATTATTCCTGACGATACCCCTTTAGTCTCCAGTTCATTTACAGACCGGGAAATTATTGCTGAGCACGGGATGTATGTCCTCGTGAAGGCCAAGCGTTTGGGCAAATGGTTCAAGCTCAAAGCGCTTTCCTCCCAGTATGCACGTGATTACCTTCACCAGGAACTTCTCAAGAAGGAATTTGAACTTGGATTCCAGTTGGAGCACTCCAACATTGTCCAGACTTATGACTTCATACGTGATCCTGAACTAGGTGATTGCATTGTTCAGGAATATATACAAGGAACTCGGCTTGATGACTGGCTTCTGACAGCATCGGAAAAGGCCAGCCGCAGGGCTGTGGATCAGATACTCGATGCGATGGCGTATTTCCATGGGCAAGGAGTGGTACATCGGGATCTCAAACCGTCGAATATCCTGATTACGGACAATGGTGCTGATGTGCGGGCTGATGTATTCCCGAATCCGTTCCCATATCGCGCCGCTCAGAAAATCGAAATCTGCCGGTGTGTGCATAACTCGTTCTACCGATGCTTCAATCTTCTTTTTCAGTTCAATGATTTCTGCAAATCTATTGTTCATAGTGTCGTCTCCAAATTGGTCCGATGTAAAAATATCCCCATTCTCCCATATTTCCAAATCAAGGACTGACAAGGACTAAAAAATGCTTTCAGGAAAAAGGACTAATTTGGAACTCTGCAACAGCATTGCAGAGAAATCAATTGACCCAGGACAATGCTGGCTGAAATTCATTGATACATTGATTGGATTGTTGAAACTATTTTATATATTTGTGGCATCTCCCTCACCACTGGGAGTGCAAATAAAGACATAGAGCGTTTCAACGTTTCCGCCTTCTTATCAAACTTAGACACTTTGATTTATGTTGACGAACTACAGTAACGTTTATGTACTTTTACACTAAAACTGATAAAATGATGAATGACCGACCTGAAGGTTTGGCAGAAGCCATAGAAACTGCCATATTATTTCTTTCTAAGAAATCTTCTTGGAAGTGGGTTTTGGAGACAGAGGATGTTCCCAATACGATTGAATCGTTGACGAAAAAACTTAAAGACTCGTTACCGGAAATGTCAGTGTCCATTTTGGATATAAGTAAGTATATTGATCCAACATCAATCCGCTCCGCATTGAATAACGCTGCACTCGGCAATGGAAATCGTTTGCTGATAATCAAGGGTTTGGAAGACATGAAAGAAACGGATCTCAACATCGGGCTTGGTGATTTCTTGAATAGTCTTGGGGATGACTACAATCCGAATTTTACATACACATATGAGAAAGAAGGATTAAGTATAGTGATTATCCTACGAAGAGGCACTCAAAATCATTTCATCCGCTATTATCTTACTCAAAAAGGCAAATGTGGTTTGCTGCACTAAAGCTGCAAAGAACAAGAGTCAGTCAGCTAATATAATTACTGATTTTTATTAAGGCTATTTGCGTTTTTCGAACGATAGGAAAGAGGAGGCAGTGAGAAAAACAATTTGCGTGCCACCACTTCGTATATAATGTCTGTCTGAATTTTATTGCGGATTCTAGGGTGATGTTGTGTCGGTTTTGCGTGGCAAAATGTAGTTATTCGGCTGTCTGATCAGTACCATAGTTTCGATATTTGCGGTCGTGCTCGTTATCTGGTGCATTTTCTCCGAGTTGTTCTAACGTCCGCTGATGTTCTGTGTGTGAAAATCTCTGAATAACCTGACTTTCTGATTATAGTGCAACCTATTGATTATTAGTACGTTCTTTTCGAAATGGGTAAGCGTAGGTCGTTCGGAATTGTGGCGAGAGACATTAGTTGAGATTTAGAATTATAGCTTTTGAAAAAGTCTGAGATATCATACTTTTTCTTGCAATTCCTAGAAATAATGTATATTTTTGCGTTAAAAGTATGATTTATTGGACTTATGGAACTTGGCGATGTGATAAAAAGTCGTAGGAAAACTCTTGCTATATCACAGTTGGACCTCGCTGAAATGGCTGGAGTAGGCTTGGCGACCGTCAAAGATATTGAGCGGAAGAAGGGAAATCCTTCGATGTCGACGGTATTGAAAATATTGGAGGTCTTAGGAATGGAAATCGTCTTTCGGGTTCGTCAGACAGTCTGATTATTTAGAATGAGAATATGAGACGGTTAGACGTATATGTAAATGACAGAAAAGCCGGGATGCTGACAGAGAAGTATCCCGGTGGCGGGTATTGTTTCCAATATGAGACTGACTATTTTTTGTCTGATGCTCCTTCAATATCTGTTACATTGTCAAAAAGAAATAAAATCTACGAGTCTGCTCTTTTGTTTCCTTTCTTCGCGAATATGCTTCCTGAAGGAGCAAATCGCAAGGTAATATGTAGAACTAAAAGAATTGACGACAATGATTTGTTCGGCATTCTTATCGCTATGGCAGGAAGCGATTTCATAGGAGGAGTCAGTTTAAAAAACAAGGATAAATGATTGATATTCAATGCTGCCCTTCATGTCTTGATGAAGGATATACCACATATTGTCCGAATGCAATCAAGTCATTGTTCGATGGTGTCAAGGTAAGTCCATATCTGGATTTTGAACTTGAGAATGTCCGAAATAGGCAAACAATTATTGATGCCATGCATCGGATTTCCGTGTCTGGAGTTCAGGAAAAATTTCCTGCCATCATTGACTCCGGGCATATCAGGATTGCGGAAGATAATGAGCAATCTACATATATTCTGAAACCGGCCCCTTGGGATGAAACATTGCGCGAGCGAAAACAAATTCCTGCTAATGAGCATCTTACAATGCAAATAGCTTTCCGTGTTTATGGTATAGATACTGCGGCCAACGGATTGTGCTTTACCAAGAAAGGTCAGATGGTCTATATAACCAAAAGATTCGATGTGCTTCCCAATGGCACCAAATTGCTGATGGAAGATTTTGCTTCGGTAATCGGAAAAAATGAGGGGGAAGCGGGAAAAGAATTCAAATACTGTGGTTGCTATGAGGATATTGCAGTTGCAATCAGAAAAAATGTTTCTGCGTGGATGGTTGATATGGAGAAATTCTTCGAGCTTATTTTGTTTAACTACATATACGCAAATGGGGATGACCATTTTAAGAATTTTTCCTTGGTGCTGAGAGGGACTGACTATCGTCTTGCGCCAGCGTATGACTTGCTGAATACCAGTTTGCATGTAAGTGGCGATGACTTTGGTCTTGATGGCGGTCTTTCACCGAATATCTTTAAAAGTGACGTGTATGATCAGTCAGGACATCCATGCCGCATTGACTTTGTGCGCTTCGGAGAACTGATTGGGCTACGGATGCCTCGTATCAACCGGATTCTTGACAAATATATGCGGCTGCCTGAATTAGCCGTTACACTTATAGGAAACAGTTTTCTGAACGATAAGATGAAACGTCTTTACTTGAGAACTGTAAATGAGCGAATTGCAAGATTTATTCGTGTTTCTGATTAGCGGGCCGTTCCGGATGATCATGTTTAAAAAGTGAGCCAGAAATTGCCCTCATTAAACATAAAATAGCGATGGCGGCCTCCACGTGAAGGCCGCCATCGCTATAAATGCTTGATAATGTGTCCTGTAGGTTATTCCGCGTAAAGCTTGATGATGTTCAGCACTACCTCGGAGGCCTTCTCAATGTTCTCGAGAGGGGCGAACTCCATCTTGCCGTGGAAGTTCATGCCGCCGGCGAAAATATTCGGACATGGGAGGCCTTTGAATGAAAGATTTGCTCCGTCGGTACCGCCACGTATTGGTTGGATCTTCGGTTTGACGCCCGCCATTTCCATAGCCTTGACAGCAGTCTCAACAATGAAATAATATGGCTCCACCTGCTCGCGCATATTGTAGTACTGGTCCTTAACTTCCAGAGTAGCGGTACCTTCACCATACTTGACATTGATAAACTTCACGCACTGCTCGATGAGTTCCTTCTTCTCCTCGAACTTCTTGCGGTCGTGGTCGCGGATGATGTAGCCGAACTCCGCCTCTTCCACTGTACCTTTGAAACTGATGATGTGGAAGAATCCGTCATAGCCCTCTGTAAGTTCAGGTCTCTGGCCGATAGGAAGCAAGTCGTTGAACTCCATGCCGATAAGGATGGCATTCTTCATCTTGTCCTTCGCGTAGCCCGGGTGGACATTGCGTCCTTGGATATGAATCTTGGCGGAAGCGGCATTGAAATTCTCGAACTCGAGCTCGCCTATTTCGCCGCCATCCATAGTATAGGCGTAATCCGCTCCGAACCTCTTGACATCGAACTTCACGACACCACGTCCGATTTCCTCATCCGGAGTAAAGCCGATTTTGATGTCACCATGCTTGAACTCAGGATGCTCTACCATGTACTGCACAGCATTCATAATTTCCGCAACACCAGCCTTGTCATCAGCGCCGAGAAGAGTTGTTCCGTCAGTGGTGATGATGGTCTCACCCTTGTGAGCAAGCAATTCCGGGAACTCTGATGGCTTCAGATATAGACCGGGGACGCCTTTCAAGGCAATATCAGAACCATCATAATTTTCAATGATCTGCGGCTTGACATTCGCACCTGAAGCATCAGGAGAAGTATCCACGTGCGCGATAAAGCCGATAGCAGGAACCTTCTTGTCAATGTTGGAAGGCAAAGTTCCCATCACATATCCGTACTCATCGAGAGTGGCCTCTACTCCCATGTCGTTCAGCTCCTTGCAGAGCAATTTCAATAAATCCAGTTCCTTGGCCGCACTTGGCTGGGACTCTGAATTTTCATCAGACTGAGTGTCGATTGCGACATATCTCAGAAATCTGTCCAATATCTTTTCCATATAATATTATGTATTATGCGTTTTTGTCAGTTTTGACTTTCATCGCAGTGCCTGTGATGAATGCGATGATGGCAATATAAGGCAGGATAGCGATTGCCTCTCCATAAGCGGCATGCCAACCGGTCATGTACATATCGACGTTAGCGAATTTGAGAATTGCGCTGACAACACCCATGAGCGCTCCGCCGGCGATGAAACCGGACGCGATGAGCGTACCCTTCTCCTGTCTTGCAGCATTGACCTTCTCATCTTTGCTTCTCGTGCTGACGAACCAAGAAATCGCGCCGCCGACGAGGAGAGGAAGGTTCAGGTCAATAGGAATGAACATTCCGAGAGCGAATGCAAGTGCAGGTATCTTGCACATTGTCAATGCTATAGCAATCAATGCTCCGATTCCGTAGAGTATCCAAGGGGCTCCGCCGCCGTTCATCAACGGCTGGATGACAGCCGCCATGGCATTGGCCTGAGGCGCTACGAGAGCGTTGTCTCCGGTAAATCCGAAGGTCTTGTTCAGCACGAGCATCACTCCGCAGACAGTTGCGGCTGCGACAGCGACACCGGCAAACTTCCAGATTTCCTGCTTCTTAGGAGACGAGCCAATCCAGTAACCTATCTTGAGATCGGTCACGAAAGAACCCGCAACCGAAAGTGCCGTGCAGACAACTCCGCCGATGACGAGGGCTGCCGCCATACCGACATTTCCCTTCAATCCTACAGCCACGAGGATGAGAGAAGCGATTATCAATGTCATAAGTGTCATTCCGCTGACAGGGTTGGAGCCGACGATTGCGATGGCATTGGCCGCAACGGTGGTGAAGAGGAATGAGATGATACCGACGATGAGTACGCCTATCAATGCCTGCCAGATGTTTTCGACTACTCCGCCGAAAGCGAAGAATGCGAATACGGCCAAAAGGGTGATGACGATACCGAAAACGATGATTTTCATTGACATATCCTCATCTGTCCTGTCGGCATTGACCTCCTCCTTGCCTGGTTTTTTGGAGAACTCCCCGGCTGCGAGGCTTACGGCAGACTTGATCACTCCGAAGGATTTGATGATTCCGATGATGCCGGCGGTAGCAATGCCTCCGATTCCGATGTGGCGCGCGTAGTTGCGGAAAATTTCGTCCGCAGACATGTCGCCGATTGTCTGGGTAATGCCGGAATTCATAAGGTCAATGACTTGTCCGCCCCAGAGAACGTTCATCAGAGGGATGATGACGAGCCATACAAGGAAACTTCCGCAGCAGATGATGAATGCGTATTTCAGGCCGACGATATAGCCGAGACCGAGGACGGCTGCGCCTGTGTTGAGCTTCAATACAACTTTGGCCTTGTCCGCCACGTACTGTCCTGCGTGCATCACTGTCGTGGTTACCGTTTCGCTCCACGCTCCGAATGTCGCGATGATGAAATCGTAGAGACCGCCGACGAGACCGCTTAAGATCAATGTCTTTGCGTTGTTTCCGCCGCCTTCGCCGCTGACGAGTACCTGAGTGGTGGCTGTCGCTTCAGGGAAGGGATACTTTCCATGCATTTCCTTGACGAAGTATTTTCTGAATGGAATCAGGAAGAGTATTCCGAGGATTCCTCCGAGGAGTGAGGAGAGGAACATCTGCATGAAGTTCACTTCTACACCTAGTATATATATGGCAGGGAGGGTGAAGATGGCTCCGGCAACGACCGCACCTGAGCATCCGCCGATGGACTGGATGATGACGTTCTGTCCGAGTCCGCCTTCTTTTCCGAGTGCGCTGGTCAGTCCGACGGCGATGATGGCAATCGGAATTGCAGCTTCGAATACCTGTCCGACCTTAAGTCCAAGGTAGGCTGCTGCGGCAGAAAAGAGGATTACCATCAGAAGTCCGACGCATACTGAGTAGGGGGTAACTTCTGGATAGGTTTTGTTGGGGCTGAGCAGTGGCTCGTATTTTTCGCCCGGTTTCAGTTCCCTCTGCGCGTTTTCCGGCAGGGATGTTCTGTGTTCTTTCATTTGTTATAACCTGTTTTTATGTTTCGATATAATATATTATTGTGTTGGTCCTACAAATATAATTAAATATGGTTTCAAAACATACTTAGTAACCTTCAAAAATAACTTGCATCATCTTAGTAATCCTTAAAAAATAACTTGGTAATCTTTGCGAGTCTTTTCGGTCTAAATTTCTGTCTCATCAGTCGCGTACGTCCAGTACACTCCTTCTTCGAAAAGGAATTTACCCTCGAAAATCCTTTACAAATCTTTACCAACTTATTTTTTTACGCTTACTTAGTGAAGTACATTGATGAGTTCTGGCCGGACGTTGGGCGGGACCGTG
>FR890574.1 GCA_000435075.1 Bacteroides sp. CAG:770
CCAGTACGGGTAGTAGCACTGGCAAAGTACATATCGGCGGCTTTTTGGGAGATAACTACACCACCGTGACCGCCTGCTACTGGAAGAACAATCATAAACAAAGCACCGGCTACAATGACAAAGCCACCGAAGCCACGAAGGTGGACGGCACTGAGGTTACCTGGCAGAAAGCCGTTGATGCCATGAACACCGCCTTGCAGAACGCAGGCTCAGAGTGGCGTTACGAACTTACCGGAGCATTGCCTACCTTGAGGAAGCAGTAAACCGGATGAGACCGGCACGTGGCCACTCAGCATCCGGAGCGGAAGGGTCTATACGAAGGCGACAGTCGCAATTGAGCTCTGACAGGGCGGCGGAAGAGTTTCTTTTACAAAACACCAATGTGAGCGTTGGCGGGACGCGGCCACGGAGTGTTTTGTAACTCACTGATAATCAGAATCCATTTTAGATATAGCGTGGAAACGCAGGCTTTTTTTGGTCGCGTTTCCACGCTGTATTTTATAACTCATTGAGAATCAGCACCTCCAAAAATCAAACGTGGCTGCGTCCCGCCGGTGATTTCACAGGGATGATATTTATTCGTATCTTTCCGAATAAAATTCACGCACTCTGAAACAATATACAAAATGAATAAAGCAAAACTCGACCAAGTTTTCAACCTGAACAATAGTGACGAGGTCTTTTCTTTCATGAAGGACTATGCATATAAGAATCAAGATTTAAGTGAGGAATTAATTCGGCACTTTCTTCCTGACGACATTGACTTGGACTCACTTAGGGCTGAGGTCAAGAATATCATCTTTTCCGTTGAAGAGAGTGGAGACAGATGGGGACCATCACTAAACTGGTATCAGATAGATGTGCAATTAGGTCGGATGATGGAGAAGGCCAGGTATTATGATCGGGAAGGAGAATTCGACGCAGCGGCGTCAATTGCGTCCGAGGTAATCCTTTTTGTCGGCAAGCATTACTCTGATGATCGAGTATACGAATGTGAGGGGTTCGATGGATATGATTTCGAGAGCAGAAGTGCAGCAGATATGCTCATATCGTTAATCGAATCTAGGGTGCTGGACATTGGCACCATCAGGAGGATATCCAGTGACATTGACAAGGCCTCCGAAACAACGACATTCCGTGACGGCGGATATTGCATTGCAGACTTGAGTGAGTTGCAGAGCGTTCTTGAGGGCGTTTTTGATAATTTTGACGACCATTTGGCGTCACTTGATAAGATTATAGACAATGCAGGGCAATCTGTCTATTATAGAAATCGCTGGTTGTTCAGAAAAGTGGCATACCTGAACTATAAAGAAAAGTATGATGCTGCCCAGAAGACAATAGATGATAACTTTTTCGTGCCGGAACTATCCAAAATGCGGATTGACTCCCAAATATTCCACGGACAAATTGAAGATGCTATTGAATCGCTGGACAGAGCAATAGAATGTACGGAAGACTCTTCGTATGTGCACAGTTGTCATGAAAGAAAGATGGAACTGCTTGAAACAACAGGAGACACATCAAGGCTGGCAGAAGAACTTGAGTATCTGATTTTGAACAGCTATTCTTCAGAATATGATTATTATCTTCAGTTAAAACATGTTCTGGAACAGTTACCTGCCAATTCCTCAAACCTGTTACACACCATCATTGAAAAGTTGGTCGATAAGAGCCGTTTTCATAGTCAGAAGGATACCGCCAGAATATGTGCAGAAGAGAACATGATTCCACAGCTGGCCGAGTGTTTGTCTTGGAATAATAGCTACAACGATGAATGCTATATGGTTTTGGCGGAATATGGCAAATTGCTGGACTCTCCCACGAGGCGGAAGATTGTTGAAAGACATATTGACAACATCCGAACGAAAGCCATCCCTACAGATAGCCGTAGATATTGTTATATCGTCAGCAATATGAAAGCCCTCCGGGATTCGTGCAGTGAAGGGCAAGCTGCTGTGAATAAACTAATTGAAGAATTCAGGACACAATATTGTCGAAGACCATCAATGATGAGAGAGCTGAATAAACTGCGTTGAGTGAGTTAAGCCACATTTCCAGCGATTTCTTGTCGGTCTGTTCCGTTACTTACTTTTGAGGAAAGAGATAGTTTCGGCAAAGAGGAGTTCAAGTTTCGCAAGTTATCAAAATTGTTGAACGCCTGCGCAAACTTGAGTTTCACTTTGCCTATAATTGTGGTTGTCATTATATTTGTCACAAAATAAGAGCCCCTTACATTAGAAGAAATAGCATTATGGAACACAATGTTAAGGACAAGATAGAATGGACGGTGATATTTCTTGCCGAATTTGGAAAGCGTCACAGACTGACGCTCAAACAATCATTCAACTATTTATTGCGATATAAAGGCATCTACTTCGTGGAACAACACTACGATTATCTGCATACACAATCATTCGTGTCTGCAGTGGACGACCTTACACAGTACTGTCACAAATTGGGAGGAGGCATAGCATGAAACTATATCACGGGACCAATATTGTATTCGACAAAATTGACCTTAAAGAGATAGACTTCAAGAAGATAGGCCTGAAGTCCGAGCCGCTTGTTCCGTCAAGGAAGGAATTCGTCCATCACATCAGATTTTAACATCGGATGGCCGATTATAAAATAGTGAATTATTCTCTTGTAATTTAGGGGGGGCAGTATATTTGCACCGTAGAACCACCAACATAACAACTATGCCCCGTTTGAAATCGATTGACACTAGTGTTTTTATCATAAGGATTCTATTGTCTTGCATTGGAATGAGCCAAGCCTTATCCGCATATGCTCAAGACGGTATAAGAGGAAGAGTCTTGGACGAACAGGGAAAAGGACTTGACGCTGCTGTCGTCATGCTGGCATCATTACCGGATAATGTATTGATGGAAACCACTATAACCGACAGCAATGGGCAGTATCTTTTTCCAGTCCACAACGGCAAGTTTCTCCTATGCATAAAGACACTTGGATATAAGGAGTTCCAGAAGGACATCACCCTTGCAGAATCTCTGACGCTTCCGGACATTCATTTGGAACCGGAGGAGATTTCATTGAAAGATGCCGTCGTCACCGCGCGGAAATCACGTCCGATGACGACTTCTGCGAATGGAAAGATTCAGATTCATGTCTCGCAATCCTACCTTACCGACGTAGGGAACGCCTTGGACGTGTTGAAGCATTCCCCCGGCATTTCCGTAAACAATAAAGGCGACATTTCTCTGGCGGCTCTGGGAGGAACAGCCATATATGTCAACGGGAGAAAGCTCATGCTGCAGGGAGACGAGTTGTCAACTTATCTCCGCACCCTCTCTTCCGAGAAGATCTCTCAAATAGAGATTTCTCATAACCCTGATGCAAGCTTCGGGGCAGATGGCTCCGGTGGTATCATAAACATTATCATCAAAGCATCAGGGCGATCGGGCTTTTTCATAACCACATCACATGGCGTCGGTTACTGGGAAAACCTGAAACAGAATTCAGACCTCGCCATGTCGTACAATACGGACAAATGGCAATTGGGGCTGAACTACAACCACAGTATAGGGCACTACGCGATGGATTATGGTTACGAAAAGGTCCAGAATGGGGACAAGAACATATCCGAGACGGCTGACACGGACAAGCGCAACACCTACTCGGCTGGCATTGACTTTTCCTGGCAGCCTAATCAAAAGAACAGACTTTTCATAAACAGCACCGTAAACGTTCTCGCAGGTCCGGGAGAGACACGGACAATGACAGAAATCTATCAGGGAACGGACCTGCTGTTCAATATACTCAAAGCCCGCAACAACTATATTGAACAGAAAAATCTCCAGTACAACAACAGTCTGAGTTATCAGTACCGGCCATCATCAAATACACAAATATCATTCTCCGCGGACTGGACCCATTTCGACGGCAAAGCACGCTGCGAACAACCCAATGAGTATTTCACGGCAGACGACACGCCCATCCGTTCCGATTTCTTTTACTCGGAACCTGACAAGGATATTGACATCTATGCGCTTCTGGCAGACTACAAATACAGACCGAATGCACAGAACGAAATACTTGCAGGTGTCAAGACAACGTTTATCGGGAGCGACAATTCATTTATCTTCAAGAAGAACGGAGTCATGGATACTGGACGTTCGAACGACTTCCTGTACAAGGAAAAGAACCTTGAGGCCTATGCGCAATATACCCGCACATGGAATAAGATTGAATTAAGTGGCGGACTGCGGATGGAGTATATGCACACATTCAGCAGGCTACTTTCCATGACAAGTCAGGATGCTGAGACGAACACCGGGAACCATCTTCGGTTGTTCCCGAATTTCAGTGCAACATACAACATCAACGGAAAGAACAAAATCGCATTGCTCTACAGCAGAAGACAGGACAAGCCCAGGTACGAGGACCTGAACCCGTTTGAATGCCTGCTCGACGAATTGTCCTATTGGAAAGGCAATCCGTTTCTCAAGCCTCAATTGTGCAACAAGATTATGCTGTCATACACCTGGAGCAGTCTGTCATTGAACCTCTATTACAACAATCTCGATGGCTATTTCACATCACTTACGGATGTATATGGAAGCGACAAGACAATCATGACGAAGAAGAATATCGGAACCCAGCAACAGGTCGGGTTCGACGCAGTGTTCTCCAAACGCCTCACACCTTGGTGGGACTTCAGCACAAACGTCGGACTGTACTACTTCATGAACAAACTGGATTACGAAACGTACAGACATGAGTACAGACGTCCGTCCTGTTTCTTGTCTTCAAGCAACAGCTTTCTCTTGCCGCTCGGCATCAACCTCGAAATCTCAGGGCGATTCTACTCCAAACGGCAGGGCGGAAGCTATGAGGTCTGCAGGCCGACAGGCAGCATTGACCTGGGCCTCAACAAGAGTTGGCTTGACGGCTGCCTGCGCATAGCCCTGCTGATGACGGATGTCTTCCACACTGAGCGTTGGGACAGTTATGGAACAAAAGATAACCTGATACTGTCGTCATGGGGGCATGGGGAGAGCCGCAAGATTCTGCTGCGATTGACATATGGTTTCGGAAAGCAAAGATTCGAGAAAATTGACAGGAATCTGGAGGAACTGAACAGATTATAAAAAAAGTAAATTTTTTTCTTGTACTTTAGGGGGGGAGGGGCAGTATATTTGTATCATATAAACCACTAATGACATGAAAAAGTTATTATTATTCATCTGTGCCGCAATGATGATTTTCAGCTGCGGCAAGGAAGGGTCAGGAAACAAACCTTCAATTAACCATGTAGACAAGGTGACTTGGGCCACTGTTGTCAAGGAGTATCCATTCCTGGACGGCTTTCCTGTATTTGACGGGGAAGTCGAGAATTGGCAGTATAAAGAACTTGGCAGCATGAAGACATTGACCTTCTTCGACTACAATTGCGACAAGTCCGTGTCGACAACCTATTACGCCAAGTTCATACCTGCGGGCTTCACCAAGAGCGAAGGTTCTGAAATCTACCGGAAGACGGCGGACAAGAAGAATTACATCTTCAGCGGCAGTTATGGCGGCGGCAGTTTCGGCTTAAGTTTCTCCGTTGACGCCGAATAGGACATGAAAACGGGAATCATCACCTGCGCTTTGACGGCATTGGCCCTGGCGGCAGGTATAACGTTGCACGCACAGACAGTCTCCGACAAGAAGGCAAAGCGTCAGAAGGAAGAGATTGTCAATGTCAGGGTATGGCTCAACAAGGGAGAGGACAAAGTCATTGACGGTTATCTCCGTTCGGCTCTTGTCAACCGCCCCGACAACATTGAAATAAGCCTTACCGCCGACGGCAAGAGGATTAGATATGTCAATGAAGACGTCGATTCCCTGCTTCTTGACGGTTCGGACAAATATGTGAAGAGGCTGGTCAAGATGTACGGAGCATTGGGCGGCCCGGCAAAGGTCGAATGGGTGCGTGAGGAATACCGTGGCAAAGGCATTGACCTGTACTCTCTTTTCACCGTTGAAGCCGAAAGGACTGGAAGAAACATCACGGTCGTGAAACCGGTCCGCTCGTGGTACCTTAGCATTGCCGGGGACATGGCCATAATGGTCGGGTCTGATACCCGCAACAGCATCTTTGACAAGGCTGATCCGCCGATGTCTAGGGCAATGCTGAACAAATATTTCGGAAAGATATATGACTATCCGGAATTTGCCTCGAGGATACAGGAGGGCGAATTCAGCACGTTCATGGATGTCATCCATGCGTGGGAATCCTCTTACGGAGGCACTGCTCTCCGCGTGGATGGGAAGTTCAAGGACGGGCAGGTCGATGTCCAGGGAGGAATCGCCTCTTCCGACGCCAATAAGAACGTGGACTGGAAGCGTACCAAATCTGAGATAGTGTTCCCGAAATACACGAGGACAATCCAGGTCGGCGCCTCCCCTGTGATCGCGGAGTGGACAAAAGTGATGAAGCATGCCACTGACGGCTCCAAATCCTCATTCAAGATGGCTGTCCCTCCGATAATGATATATTCGGACATCTGTTTCCTTGATTTCGGACGTTTCGGAAGCCTGGGCTGGTCAATAGGAGGCGAATACTCCCGCTACAGCTACAACTGGATGCTGGACAACGGCTATGGCGACAAACAACAGGACACGTACTGCAACAGAGTTGACTTTGCAGCAGGTCTCAGTTACCACATAACGCTATGCAGCCGTCTCGAACTCTACGCGAGGGCGATGATCGATGCAGGACTGATCGGAGAACACACCACAGACCACGAAAGCGGAGAGAAGGCCAGTTCCACATTCAACAAGATGGACACGAAGATGGGCGTACTGGCCACTGCCGGACTCCGCTGGTACTTCTGCAACAAGGCCGGACTCTGGGTGGAAGGCGGCCATGACGCAGGCTACGTGTCGGCAGGCTTGTCATTCAAGTTCTGATGAGGTGGCGGGACGAATTCTCGCCTGACTTCATAACGAATTTATATAATACAGCGTGGAATTTTGGACTATTCTGTCCGCAATTCCACGCTGTATTAAAATATCATCTGATTCACTTGAGGATCTTGAGTAATCAAGAGCCCAGTCTGTTTTAGAATCAGTTCGCCATCAGAACTTCTGCATAGTCGTTTGCTGAATTCGGCAAAGTGATATGGGATAGAGATTTCGTGTCGTTCCAAGCAAGATCATAGATTTGCAAGCCATTGGATGTCTCCGAAACGTTCAGAAGAATGTGGCCAGGCTTTTCAGAATTCGACGTGGCGGATATTATCTGGCCGATTTTGCAGGTGTAAATGGCTTGGCCGATAGTTCCGTTTTCAGGATTGACCAGGCGGAACAGACTCAACCCTCCGTATGTGGCAATATAGCCGGCGTCACTGCCCGCCCTGAACGGAATCAATGATTCGGCTGCGATATCCTCCATTATGTGGAAGCCCTCTTTGTCCAGCATTACCGCAGTCCAGTTGCCATTACCCTTGTTTGCAGAAAGAAGATATGAAGAGGATTCTTCCGTTCCGATGAACACTCCTGGATAGTTTCCGAAATATTCAGGCTTCAGGCCATCTGGCATGGCAAATGTCGGCTGCACAGGTCCAAGTGCGTCCGACTTTGTCATATAGTCGGCTCCGATTTCAATCGGCAATGTCTGCAATGCGCAGATTCCATCATGACATACAACAGCCACGGCGGCATTTGACGGAGTCAGGAATAATGCCATGACATCAATAGCGCGAGTCTTGACCTCGCCGGTGAAGAAATCGACACATACGGCTGTCCGGTGCCCGTCCTTCCCAGAGATGCCACAAAGCCCATATGATCGCGGAACATTGATGACTGAATGGAGATTCTCAGGCAGTGCAACCTCAAGGGATTTCTGGCAGGAATTGTTCATGTCAAGCATGAATCCGTCAATTTTGCAGGATACATGGCTGACTCCATAGAGTCTCAATTCCTTCGGTGACTGTCCGTCCGTGATTCTCAATAATCCGATTTTCTGCAGCTTTCCCTCACGCATTACGCTGACTTCCACATCCGCTGCCGGATACCTATATGGAAGGACGGCGGTTATGCCGACTGGCGTCACATCTTGTTTCTTTGCATAGATACCGGACACCTTACCTACAGGAATAGTTGCGTCACCGGTCTCCCAAGTAAATGTAAGCATGACATTGTCCGTCTGTTGGCAGCCTATGCCATGAAGATGAAAGGCATCGCCAGGCGAAAGTGTCTGCCCAGCCTCCTCAAGTCTTGCGTCCTGTATGAAAACGACATTATCTACAGACTTGAATGCTTCTCTGTTGCAGGAACAGGCTGCCGTCATCACGGTAAGCCAAACAGCAAGTGTCTTACGTAGCTCCATTACAAATTAAATTAGAAAGGTAATATACGTCCGTTTCTCAAATTTGACATCCCACTTTGATGTTCGCTGTTCAGGTTTCACACAAGATGATAGTGTCAAACCTTTTTCAACTTGAACGTGATGTTGACTTCCCACCCATAGCCTTCGGCGATCTTGTAGATGTTGCTGATAGTGATGTCGACCTTCTTGGCAGGCGTAATTCCAGACTCATTCGCGGTAAGATTCTGAAATTGAGCGCATTGCGAGATTAGGACTAGGAAAGGGATCTGCCAAGACCACCTTTCATTGACACCTCTTGGCAAGAGACTTATTACCTAATCAATTAAGATACAAGCAATTACAGATTAAGCTACCTGCCAAGAGGGTCGAAAATCGCACCGAAAATCGCACCGGACAGCAAAATTGTTATCCGATGTCGGCGCCGTTGTTAAGAGCTTCGGCAGGGGTGATGAAACGCATCTTGCCGTCACCCTGGCGGGCCATGAGGATCATGCCTTTGGACTCAATGCCGAAAATCTTACGGGGCTTGAGGTTTGCAAGAATACAGATTTGCTTGCCTACCATATCCTCTGGAGAATAGAACTTGGCGATTCCTGACACGATAACCCTCTTGTCAATGCCGGTGTCGATGGTAAGCTTGAGAAGCTTGTCAGACTTAGGAACCTTGACAGCCTCAAGAACAGTGGCTGTACGGATATCCATCTTCTCGAAATCCTCAAACTCCACCTCAGGCTTCTGAGGAGCAACCTGCTTGGCAGCCTCTGCCTTGGCAGCAGCCTCACGCTCAGCACGGATGGTATCAAGACGGGCCAGTTGGGCATTGATAGCCTCATCCTCGATCTTGGCAAAGAGAAGCTCGGCATCCTTGAGCTGGTGACCCTCAGGGAGAACAGTCTCAGAACCGAGAACATCCCAGTTCAGGCAGACACGGCCGTCATTGCACGAACAAGCATTGACATCAGCAGAAACAGTATGCAAAGCGGCACCCTCACCTTCCTTATAGGTATTGACAGTCTCCTGCTCACCCTTGCGGTGATCCACGCCGGCGCAGAAGTCCACGTCAAGCATATTGCGGAGCTTCTCGGCAGCAAACGGAGTGAACGGCTCGAAAGCTATTGCAAGGTCAGCACAAATCTGGAGGCTGACATTGAGAATAGACGCAGTACGCGCCATATCAGTCTTGGCCACCTTCCAAGGCTCAGTATCAGAAATATACTTATTGCCGAGACGGGCAATGGACATGGCATCCTTCAGCGCCTCGCGGAAATGATAAGTCTCAATGTTTTTCTCCAACGAAGCCTTCAGCTGAGGTACCTGAGCCAAAGTTTCCTTGTCAATGTCAAGAAGTTCGCCGGCAGCAGGGACCTTGCCCTCGAAATACTTGTGGGTAAGTACAATAGCCCTGTTCACAAAGTTACCGAAGATGGCAACGAGCTCGCTGTTGTTACGCTGCTGGAAATCCTTCCAGCTGAAATCGTTGTCCTTGGTTTCAGGAGCATTGGCAGTAAGGACATACCTCATGACGTCCTGCTTTCCAGGGAACTGCTCCAGATACTCGTGAGCCCAGACAGCCCAGTTCTTGGAAGTCGAAATCTTGTCACCCTCGAGATTAAGGAACTCATTTGCAGGCACATTGTCAGGAAGAATGTAGCCATCGCCATAAGCCTTCAGCATTGACGGGAACACGATGCAATGGAACACGATATTGTCCTTTCCGATGAAATGGACAAGCTTGGTATCCTCTGATTTCCACCACTTTGTCCAGCTTTCAGGAAGAAGCTCCTGAGTATTGGAAATGTAGCCGATAGGCGCATCGAACCAGACATAGAGGACCTTGCCCTCTGCACCCTCGACAGGAACAGGAACGCCCCAATCAAGGTCACGGCTCACTGCTCGAGGCTGAAGATGAGCATCCAGCCAAGACTTGCACTGGCCATAGACATTGGTCTTCCACTCCTTGTGCTGCTCCAGAATCCACTCGCGGAGCCAAGGCTCGTACTGGTCCAGAGGCAGATACCAATGCTTGGTCTTCACCTTCTCCGGCTTGCTTCCGCTCAATGCCGACTTCGGATTGATAAGTTCCTCAGGGCTGAGGGTACTTCCGCACTTCTCGCACTGGTCACCATAAGCGTTAGGATTGCCGCACTTAGGGCAAGTACCTGTAATATAACGGTCTGCAAGGAAAGTCTTGGCCTCGGGGTCGAAATACTGCTCAGTCTCCTTGGTGATGAACTTGTCATCGTCATAAAGCTTACGGAAGAACTCTGAAGCATTCTTCTCATGGACTTTGGAAGAAGTCCTGGAATAGATATCGAAATTGATTCCTAGTCCGGTGAACGAATCCTTGATTATCTTGTGATATTTGTCCACAATGTCCTGTGGTGAACATCCCTGACGTTTGGCGGCAATGGTGATAGGCACGCCGTGCTCATCACTTCCGCAGACATAAAGGACATCCTCGCCACGCATTCTGAGGTACCTGACATAGATATCAGCCGGCACATACACACCGGCAAGATGTCCGATATGCACAGGACCGTTGGCATACGGCAGCGCACAGGTAACTAATGTTCTCTTGAATTTACTGTCCATAATATATTGATTTTTAACTGTTTCCAAAATCAGCGGGCCGCATTACTGAACACGTCCCAGCCTCTCCGTAATTTTCTTTCTCAATGCCGCCGTTTTCTGGAATTTCTCCAGCAGCGCCATCATTTCCTCCTCCGGACACTCCCCATGCTTCATGGCATTCAGTTTCTCCGAAATTTCAATCTCCTGCATCCTCACGATCTTCGAGTTATACACAAGTATAGCCCTCGGCACATTAATGACCAGAAACGAAGACAATGACGTCATCGAATCAGCAAAGTTCTTGACAGTCAGCAGATACTTGTCCTGAGTAAGGTCTCCTGTCAATGTCGCCATCACCCTGTCGGGCCCGTCCATTATCTTACGGATTATATCGTCCTGAGTCAATGTCGCATCGCCGTCATAAAGACGGAAATACTCATTGTAAGTCCTGCGATAAACGGTGTTGGCAAACTCACGTCCATCAATAGCGTCACGTATGAAGTCAGCCACCGTAAACTTCTCATTCTTATCATAATATTCCGAATCCGTCTCGAAATCCAAGGTCTCAAGTCCGTACTTCAGAATAAGCACCAGCAGTTCCTTCTCTGACGGGGCCATCACAGGATTCTCCAGCAAAATCCCCTCCTCGGAAGTCACTTTCGGAGTCTCAGGCGCCTCGGCAGCAGGCTCACCCATCTCCTCCGGAGGCAAATAACCTTCCGGAATATAACCACCGTCAATGCTGTCCACAGGTTCGCCATAGTCCACAGGCAGCGGCTCGGAAGGAGCTCCTGCATTGGCCTCAGCCACATTGGCATTGACACGGGCCTCCTCGCGCTCTGCGCGCATCCGTTCGCGTTCAGCCTCTTTCCGCTCATTTTCGAGCATCTTCTGTCGGGTATCCGTGATTCGGCTGTAAATCGCATCTTCGGAGATTCCGAACTTCTGCGACGTCATCTGCACATATACCGCCCGCTTGATCTGGTCCGGCACAAGTGCCAGAGTATCAGTAATATCATTGATGAGACCAGCCTTGTTCAAGGGATCGTCACCCGCCTGTCCCAGAAGCAGATCCGTCTTGAAAACTATGAAATCCTTCTCGGCCGACTTCAGGAACGACTGGACCTCTTCCAATGAGTGCTTACGCGAATAGGAATCCGGATCATCGCCGTCCGGAATCAGCACCACCCTGACATTGAGACCCTCCTTGAGGATAAGGTCAATGCCTCTGAGCGCGGCATGGATTCCGGCCGAGTCGCCGTCATACATGACAGTGACATTGTCCGTAAACTTCTTAATCAGCCTGATCTGCGGAATTGTCAATGAAGTACCGCTGGAAGCCACCACATTGGTAATTCCGAGCTGATGCATCGACAATACATCCAGGTATCCCTCAACGAGATAGCACTTGTTCTGACGGACGATCTCGCTCTTTGCGAAATAGATTCCGTACAGTGTCGAGCTCTTGTCATAGACCTCCGACTGCGGAGAATTTACATACTTTCCGATGTTGGCGGTCTTGTAGTCGGACCTCAGAGTTCTTCCGCCGAATCCAATCACGCGGCCGCTCACCGAATGAATCGGGAAAATCACGCGGTCGTAGAACTTGTCGCACAACGACCCGTCATGACGCTTTATGCAGACACCGGTCGTAGTAAGGAATTCCTCCTTGTAACCCTTTGACAATGCCTCTGTGGCCAATGCGTTTCCGGCCTTGGGGGCCCAACCGAGCCCATATTTCCTGATAGTGGCATCCTCCAGTCCCCTGCTTCGGAAATAGGCATAGCCTATCGACTTGCCTTCCGGCGTATCAAGGCTTTTCTGGAAAAACTGTTCGGTGTAATCCAGCACCAGCAAGAGGCTTTCGCTCCTCTGTCTCGCCGCAATCTCCTCAGGAGTTTCCTCCTTCTCCTTTACTTCAATGCCATATTTTCTGGCCAGATACTTCAGAGCCTCGACATAAGTCATGTTCTCGTGCTCCATGACGAAACCGACCGCCGTCCCTGACTTTCCGCAACCGAAGCACTTGTAAATGCCTTTCGCCGGAGAGACATAGAAGGATGGCGTCTTTTCGTTATGGAACGGGCAGCATGCAATGAAGTTAGCGCCTCGTCTCTTCAGAGAAACGAAGTCACTGACGACATCGACAATCTGCGCCGAGTCCAATATCTTATTGACGGTATCCTGAGGAATCATCTGCCTACTGTTCGTCTATCTTATGATAATCCACATCCTTGATTCCATCAAAGTCATCATCTGCATCAACATCAATGGTAGAATCCGGATCGACTCTGGTTTCAGTAAAATGTATCTCGTATTCTTTTTTCGCCTTTGATACCCTTCTCATGGAAATGAGGTCTGTAATTCCATAATAAATCAGGAACACGCCGGCAAGAATACTCATGACACGCTCAGAGAACGGATTGAAAATCAGCACAATACCACCAGCAATAGCAAGAAAGGCCAGCAAGATATTCAGGCCGCCGGAACCCAGCAATGACATTGTTCCCGCCAATGCCAATATCTGGATGACGCCGAAAACCAGAATCACGATTCCGATGATGGCGACAATCACACCTGCGACAAATCCCGGCCAGAGAAAAAGAATCAGGCCAATGACAATGTCAACAACTGCATTGACAGTCATCAGTCCGAATGTTCCGCTCTTTCTGTTGGCGAAGCCGTATGCGAAAGACACGATTCCGGCAGCGAAAAGGAAGGCTGCGATTATCTTAACGACGGTTGTGGTAGCGTCAGTGGCACATACCATCACCAAACCTATTGCAATAGCTGCAAGTGAGCGCAAAATGCTGCTGAACTTGTTATTGTATCCGAATGTAATCATTTGTCGTAGTTTTTAAGTCCATTTAACTTCCAAACTAACAAAGATACATAAAGGGTGACTAAAAATGAAATTTTAGTCACCCGTATAAACAACTCTGATTTAAAGCCCGTGAGGGCGAATTCAGGAAAGACCGTCCTATTTCAAGACGAAGAGTCTGATTTCTCTGTAATTCTCTGAATCCGCCTCAGGAGCGGCAACGCCGAATGTGCTCTTATCATTGAAACGGACGATATGTCCGTAACGTCCTGACGGCTCGCCCATTACCTTGAGCTCATGAGACTCTATCCTGCACGCATCGGCAGAAACTGTAACTTTCCACCAAGGATTGGACATTGTCAGGTCGCTTGCGGTCTTGTACCAGAACTTTCCCATGTATTCGACAGCCTCGCTCACAGCGCCAGGCGATGAAATGTAAGACTTCGTGCCGAGGCTTGCCATCTTGAATGAGAAGCGGCCCTCATAGTCACCGGTGCCCTTGCCGGCTACAAGAGAATATGTGAGGAGTTCCTCAGAGGCAGGCAATGTTCCGTCCTCATCTACAGATACTTCCTTAGTACTATCAAGATATTCGTCGGATTTAGTATTCTTCATGACAAAATACTTGCCGGCAGACTCCTCTGCGGTGATAAGGTATGTGCCTCCGTCCACGACATCTGCAGCGTCAGTCACAAGATGGAACTTCTTGATTTCAGGTTCTGGAATTTCCCCAAGCGTCACAGGCATACGGTAAAGGTATCTTCCAGTGCGGGAGAGATCCATCTTTCCGTCCTGGAAAGTATAAGTAGTCTTGTCTGTTTCAATATCAAGCTGAACGCCTGTGTATGAAGCCCTTGCCATAACCATATACACATATTTCAGGTCCTTCAGCATCGGCTTGTCGGACAAATTCACCTTTACGGTATTTCCTTTTCCCTTGAAAGTGTAGCCGTTCTCGGCAGTTGTAGCGATCTGATAAACGCCATAGCACTGCTCTGCAGTCGTGATGGTGAGGGAAAGTAGTCTTTCCTTCGCATGTCCGGTCGAATCTATAGACACGCGGACAACAGAAGCAAGAGGAGTATAGTCGGCATTGACCTCGGTCCCTTCCGGAACGCTGAACATTGAAATCATCGGCAGACGACGGCCGTTGAAATCATCAGTACTCTTGACCGATAGTTCCTTGTCCATCCAGAAGTTCGTGTCGCTGCTTCCGAGTGCCAAAGCGGAAGACGGCCAGAAAACCAGCATATTGTCGCTCTTGCCTGCCTTGTCGGAAATCGATGCCGTGAATTTGTTTGAAGTCACGACAGCCTCCTGGAATCCGTAGTCGTACAGTCCGGACTTGTCGCTTGTGATGTACATCACTTTGTCCCCATCATTCCACACGAGGTGAGACACGTCTGAAGCCTCATAGGAGATTCCGGTCTTTGTAGCCATATCATGATGATATACAGTCACTTCCCTCTTTCCGGAAAGAACCTCAACATCGTTCTTCGTCTGGCAGGAAACCGCTGCAGCAACGGCAGCAGCCATATATAATATTTTCTTCATAATGTCCTAGATTAATTATTTCTTCCACGGGTCAACATCACCATCACCCCAGTTTCCACCCACTTCACTGAAATCGTCACCTGACTTCGTATAAATGGTAACTGAAGAATCCACATCGATGGTGCTATAGTTTGCACCTTCCTTGATAAATACAGTCGTGAGATCAGGATTCTGTGTTGCAAACAGGAAGTTCATCTTCTCATTTGCACTGAAATCCAAAGACTTGACCTTATTGTTCCTGATATCGACATATCGAAGTGCGGTACAGCTGTAGAATGTGATGTAATCCACCAGATTCTCAGACATATGGAGTTCGTCGAGTGCAGTACAGCCATGCAGGTCGAGACGGTCAATCTTGTTAGCCGTAAGTTCAATGGTAGCAAGTGCCGAAAGGCCACGGATGTCCAATGACGCGAGTTTGTTTTTGCCCAATGTCACCTCCTCAAGCAACTTGTTAGGTGTAAGGTCAAGAGCCTCCAACACATTGGACTCAGCCAAGAGAGTCGTAAGATTTCCGCACTGGTCTATCTTGAGGTCATTGATATTATTTGACGAGCAGTCAAGGAAATACAGCCCTGTAGAGGCATTCATATCGAGTGAAGCCAGCTTGTTGTTCTTGATGTCCAGACTGCCGAGCTTCACGCATGAACTCAAATCCACATCCGTCAGTTTGTTGTCATACAGATACAATTTGCTCAATGAACCGCATCCCGAAAGATTAACGGATGAGAGGTCATTGAGTTCAGCCTTGAGCACCTGCAGGTTCTTGCAAGGTGATACGTCGAGAGTGGTCAAGCTGTTTTCCTGAAGATTCAGTTCAGTGATTTTGGTACATGACGAGAGGTCGATAGACTTCAGTCCTCCTGTGACTCCGAGGTTCAGTTTGGTCAGCTCCGGATTGTTCTTGACATTGATTTCAGTGATTCCTGTCTCATAGAGGTTCAGTTCATAGAGCGCAGTATTGTCGCTAACGTCCATCAGTTTGAGGTCAGGGTTCCTGTAGGCTATAAGCTGCTGGAGTTTGGTACAGCCTGATACGTTCAGTCCTGTAAGATTGGCCTCCCAGGCGCCGAGATATGTCAGGTTCGGACAATGACTAAAGTCAACGCTCTTATTGAACTTATTTGTTCTGATGCTGACCTGAGCAAGTTTCGTACACTTGCTTACATCAATGCTATTGAGCGAGTTATATGCTACATTGAGCTCTTCGAGATCAGGACAGTCGCTGCAGTCGATAGCAAGAAGGCCGTTGTCCTGAAGGTCGATTGACTTGAGCGATGAGCAGCCGGTAAGGTCAATGCTTGTCATCGGGAACAGCATGAAAAGCTGCTTCTCATCATAGGTATAGTTGTCATTTGCCTTCAATGTCTCCAATGCAGAGCAGCCGCTGAGATTCAGACTGGTATAGACATTATGGTCTGCAACGAGTTCTTTCAATGCCGCAAATCCGCTGAGGTCAAGGTCTCCTTCTATCAGATTATGACGGCAGTTCAGCTTCTGCAGGTTCGACATGAATTTTATACCGCTGAGAGATTTGATTTCCAGGTCTTCGCATGAGATTTCAGTAACTGCCAATGCTTCTTCCTTGGAAAGTCTCTTGTCACCGTCCAGATCAAAATTAGAAAGACAGTATTCTCTGAAGTTTTCATCCGGAATATATACGAATTTCGTCTCATCGGATGTCATAGAGTACTGTCTTACTGTCACTTCCTTTCGGTCTTTTCCGCATGTAACCATGAACACTGCAGTCCTTTCCGCATCTGTAGGATTCGCTGCGACGCCGATAGTGATGATAGCCGGTCCGCCCTGTCCATACGCAGGAGTAAGGGTCAGCCATTCATTTTCCAGTTCGGAGCCCGTTTTGGCAGCCATCCATATCTGGGCCGCGTCAAACTGCAGCGTAGCTTCGCCGGCATCCGGCTCGAAAACATAGGTAAATTCCTGGCCTGGCAAGAATTTCAGGTCGCTAGCCTCTTCAGAAGGGCTCTTCTTACATCCGGTAACTGACATCAGTCCCAGAGAAAGCATAATAAGCAATAAGTGCCTTTTCATATTGTTTTGAATTAATAGTTTCAGTCTGCGCTTTAGGTGTACGCAGTGCGGCAGAGGACGCTCCGGAAAAGTCCATTGCGTCCGTTCACCATCACAAGATATGAATGATGACGTAAAAAAAACAATAATTTTCCACAAAAGAACCGAATAATTATGTGTTACTTTGTGATGTCGATTCTTAAGCAATCCAAATCATGGCACAGGAAATAGAACGGAAATTTCTTCTGAACGGAGACTTCAAACCGGATGTGCGCAAGTCAATGCGCATTTCCCAGGGTTACCTATGTTCAGTCCCGGAGCGCACTGTCCGCATCCGCGTCCGCGACGACCAAGGCTTCATCACAATCAAGGGCAAGGGCGATGCCGATGGCATAAGCCGCTACGAGTGGGAGCAAGAGATACCTGTCAATGATGCACTGCAGCTCCTCCAGATCTGCGAGCCCGGCGTCATTGACAAAACCCGTCACCTCGTCGATTTCGGCGGACACACATTCGAAGTGGATGAATTCCATGGTGACAATGAGGGACTTGTCATGGCCGAAATCGAACTGGCTTCACCTGACGAGCCTTTCGACAGACCTTCCTGGCTCGGCAAGGAAGTCACGGGCGATGCCCGTTATTACAATTCCGCCTTGGCCGGAAACCCGTACAAAAACTGGTAAGACGGCACGAACAAGAGGCCAAAGTTCCGTACAGAACAAAGACAAGTGTCCAAACTGTGAAATCACAATCTGGACACCTGTCTATATTATCTATGAGTCCTGCCGTCCGGCAGAGCCCGAGATTTTACATCATACCGCCTTCCGGCATTGCAGGAGCAGCTGGAGCCGGTTCCGGAATATCAACGATACCACACTCGGTAGTAAGGAACATTCCTGCGACTGAAGCAGCGTTCTCGAGAGCGACACGGCTAACCTTGGTAGGGTCGATGACGCCGGCCTCGAACATATTGACATACTCATCAGTACGTGCGTTGTAACCGAAGTCACCCTTGCCTTCACGAATCTTCTGGATAATCACGCTACCGTCAACGCCTGCATTTCTTGCAATCTGACGGAGAGGCTCCTCGATAGCACGAGCTACGATATGGATACCTGTAGTCTCATCCTCGTTGTCACCCTTAAGATTCTTAAGAGCCTCGGCAGCACGGATGTAGGCTACACCGCCACCTGGAAGATAACCTTCCTCGACTGCTGCACGGGTTGCATTCAATGCATCCTCGACACGGTCTTTCTTCTCTTTCATCTCGACTTCGGTAGTAGCACCTACATAGAGGACAGCAACACCACCGGCGAGTTTTCCGAGACGCTCCTGAAGTTTCTCCTTGTCATAATCGGAAGTAGAAGTAGCAATCTGCTTTCTGATAAGGTTAACACGCTCTGCTATGTCATCCTTGTTGCCCGCACCACCTACGATAGTAGTATTCTCCTTGGTGATAGTGACTTTCTCAGCCTTACCGAGCATCTCAGGAGTTGTATTCTCGAGTGTGAATCCTCTTTCCTCTGAAACGAGGGTGGCACCTGTAAGGGTAGCGATATCCTGAAGCATCTCCTTACGACGGTCGCCGAATCCAGGAGCCTTGACTGCAGCAACCTTGATAGCGCCACGAATCTTGTTTACAACCAATGATGTAAGAGCCTCGCCATCAACATCTTCTGCAATGACAAGGAGTGGCTTTCCATCTCTTGCGATTGGCTCGAGGATAGGGAGAAGATCTTTCATTGTAGAAATCTTCTTGTCAGTGATGAGAACGTATGAATCATCAAGCTCAGCCTCCATCTTATCTGAATTGGTCATGAAATATGGAGAGATATAGCCTCTGTCGAACTGCATACCCTCTACGACCTTGACCTCAGTCTCAGTACCCTTTGCCTCCTCAACAGTGATGACACCATCTTTCTTTACCTTTGACATTGCATCAGCGATAAGTTTACCGATGGTAGCATCGTTGTTTGCAGAAATGGTACCGACCTGCTCTACCTTAGAGTAGTCGTCACCGACTTCCTGACTGTTAGCCTTAAGTTCGGCAACAACAGCGGCAACAGCCTTGTCAATGCCTCTCTTCAAATCCATAGGGCTTGCACCTGCGGTAACGTTCTTCAGACCAACATTGATGATAGCCTGTGCGAGAACTGTAGCGGTGGTAGTACCGTCACCTGCCTGCTCGTTAGTCTTGGCAGCGACTTCCTTTACCATCTGTGCACCCATATTGGCGAATCTGTCCTTAAGTTCAACTTCCTTAGCGACAGTAACACCGTCCTTAGTAACCTGAGGAGCACCGAACTTCTTGTCAATGACAACGTTACGGCCCTTAGGTCCGAGTGTAACCTTTACTGCATCTGCAAGAGCGTCTGCGCCCTGTTTCATTTTTGCGCGAACGTCAACATCGAATTTGATATCTTTTGCCATAATAATAATCTCCTAAAATTAAATTTACAGAATAGCCATAATGTCTGACTGACGGACGATAAGATATTTCTTATCCTCTACGGTAACCTCAGTTCCGGCGTATTTGCCATAAAGAACCTCATCACCGACTTTGACTTCCATAGGTTCGTCCTTCTTGCCAGGTCCGCAAGCTACTACCTTGCCCTGCTGTGGTTTTTCCTTAGCTGTATCCGGGATATAAAGTCCTGCAGCTGTCTTGGTCTCAGCCTCTTTAGGCTCAAGAACCACTCTGTCTGCCAATGGTCTAATCATAATTCTATAATTTTAAATGTTTATATCAATGTTTTTGCCGCATCACCATCTGACGCAGCCGGAAACATTTTAATCAACTGCCGTGCCACATGCCATGACGGTGACAATTTGTCATGCCGTGTCAGATACCGCAAATAATCCCCGGAGATATAGATTTGAGCGAAAATTTACATATATTTACACCTGAATACTAACACTTTAAACTATATTGCACTATGGATTTGATTCATACTTTGAGGAAAATCTTTGTCATAGGTATCTCAGCATTGACAATTTCTTGTTGCGGTCAGAAGAACACCGCGACACCTGACAGCGGGTTCGCTGACTATATCGAAGCTTATACCGGCGGAATTGTTACAGACGGCGGCAGCATTGTCGTGGAACTCGTCTCCCCGGCTGAGAAAATAAGCGGCAAACTTTCAGACTCTGACAAAGAGGCGGGAAAACTGTTCAAGTTCTCTCCATCTCTCAAAGGATCTGCACGTTGGACTTCCCCAAGCAGAATCGAATTCGTACCGGAAGAAGGAGCGCTGAAGCCGGGAAAGACTTACGACTGCACATTCATGCTCGGGAAAGTGACCGACACGGACAGCCGCTACAGCGAATTCAGATTCAGATTCGTGAGCGCCAAGAAAGAGGCTTCGCTCGAGGTCAATGACATCACTGTCACAAGCTCTGACATTGACAATGCCTCTGTCAGCGGAACTCTTGTCATGAGCACTTCCGTTTCAGTAGAGAATCCCGAAGACCTGCTGAGCTTCGGTTATCCTGAAAGCGATTTCACCACCGAGATAAAGCAATCCGGAGAGCGCGCATTCGACTTCAATGTTACCGGACTGAAGCGCAGTAACGGAGACAATACATTGACAATCAAATTCCTGCCGGGAAAGACAGGGTTCGACGAATGCGGTACCGCATTTGCGGTCATCCCCGCGAAAGGGAAGTTCAATGTCATTGACACGAAACTTGTGAACAGCGACAACAATTACATTGACGTAACTTTCTCTGAGCCGCTCGACAGCAGGCAGAACCTCGACGGTCTCGTCAGCGTTACTGCCTCGTCCAAGAACGATTACTACGGCAACGGAACGGAGTCACTTAAGGTCAATGCCAAAGTGACTGACAACAAGATAAGACTGTACCTGGGAAAGAACGAGGACGGTTCTCTGACTCTCGAACTGGACCCGGCCATCAGGGATATGAACGGCAACAGGCTCGGTGATACGTGGAGACATGTATTCACAATGGAAAGCCCGGAGCCGGGAGTGGCATTCGCAGGCAATGGCAGTATTCTTCCCGACACTAAGAATCTTGTCATGGCATTCGTCGCCAAGAATCTCAAGGCCGTGGATATCAGCATCATAAAGATATATCCGAGCAACGTGCTGATGTTTCTGCAGGACAATTCTCTAAATGGGGACAACAACAGCCTCAGACGTGCCGGCAGAATGATTTACAGAAACACATTGAGACTCGATACCGACCCTGACAAGGATCTGAGCAAGAGCAACACTTTCACAGTGGACTTGTCAAGCCTTTTCAAACAGGACCCGAATGCCATCTACAGAGCCAGGCTATCTTTCAGGAAAGAGTATTACATCTACAGCAAGGACTCTGACGGACAGACAGTTGCAAGCAATATGACAAGCTTGGCATCCGGCAACATGTCAGAGGAAGACGAGACCGTATGGGATATTCCTAATCCGTATTTCTATTACAACAACTATGACTGGTCGGTTTACGAGTGGCAGGACAGGAACAACCCGATGACCCCGTCATATTACATGAACTACGATTACCCTGAAAAAAGTTTCATGGCTTCCAAGCTCGGTGTCGTGGCCAAATATGCCGATGCCGGCAAAAAAGCCGCCAAGATTTGGGTGGCAGTCAGCGACATCATTACTGCAGAACCGGTTTCCGGAGCGGAGATAACCGCATACAATTACCAGCTGCAGGAAATCGGCAGCGGAAAGAGTGATGCACAGGGACTCACAGCCATCGATGTAAACGGTAAGCCATTTGCTGTCCGTGTAAAGAAAGGAGAATCAGTTACTTACATAAAAGTAACCGATGGAGAGGAAATGTCATTGAGCCGATTCGACACAGGCGGAGAGATTTTGCAGAAGGGATTGAAGGGCTTCGTCTATGGCGAGCGAGGTGTCTGGAGACCCGGCGACACCCTCCATCTGAACATGATTCTCTTCAGCGAGAACAAGATTCCTGACAGTCATCCTGCAGCCATTGACATATACACTCCGCTCGGACAGTTCTTTACGAGAAAAGTCTGCAGAAAGTCGGAAAACGGATTCTATACCTTCGAGATTCCGACATCACCTGACAGCCCTACGGGTCTCTGGAACGCCTACGTGAAAGTGGGCGGAGCGACTTTCCACAAGCCGCTCAGAATCGAGGCAATAAAGCCTAACCGTCTGAAAATCAATGTCGATTTCGGCAGCAAGGCTCTCTATGCCGGAAACATGACACCCATAAACATTTCTTCAAACTGGCTCACGGGACCTGCCGCCTCAGGACTGCTATCGACAGTGTCCATGACATTGAGACCTGGAAAGACAAGTTTCAGCGGATTCGAGGGCTATACTTTCCGAAATCCGGCAAGCAGTTTCGAAACATTCAGCACGGATCTGGCCAGAGCCTGCCTGGACAATAACGGAGTAGCCCACGAAAGAGTACGGCTTCCGGCAGTGCCTCAGGCTCCCGGCATGCTCTCGGCAGACGTACTCTGCTCCGTTTTCGAGAACGGAGGCGACGAGAGTTTCACAACATTGACAATGCCTTACTCTCCGTTCAGCGCCTATGTAGGAGCCAAACTTCCTGCTGACGGCGAATATATCGCGACCGGCACCACCCACAACATTCCTGTGGCAGTTGTCAGCCCTGACGGAAAACGTATCTCCGGACATCAGATCGAATGGAGAATCTTTAAACTCAAATGGAGCTGGTGGTGGGAATCCAGACGAGACCCGCTCGACTCGTACATCAATGCGTCGGCCGCATCAGCCTACAGTTCAGGCACTTTCAGATCAGGTCAGAATGATATGAACATTTCTTTCAATATCAATGACAATGATTGGGGCCGCTACCTCATCTATATAAAGGACCTCGACAGCGGTCACGCGACTGGAGGAATCTTCTACGCGGACATGGCCGATTACATTGGACGCTCCAGCAGAAGCAATCCGGATGCCCCGGCAATGCTCAGTTTCGCTACTGACAAGAAGTCATATAAGACCGGCGAGACCGCGACAGTGTTCATCCCGTCAGCAAAGGACGGCAGGGCATTGGTTTCCATCGAAAACGGAACCCGCGTCCTCAGCAGCGAATGGGTCAAGACCTCCGGGTCCGGAGACACCCCTTATAAGATTAAGGTCAATGCCGATATGGCTCCTAACTTCTACATCCATATCACATTGGTACAGCCTTACTGGAACACTTCCAATGACTTGCCTGTCAGGATGTACGGTGTCCAGCCTGTAATGGTGGAAAACCCCGACTCTCATCTCGAACCGGTCATCTCAATGCCGGACAAGATTCATCCCGAAGAGCAGTTCACCATCAAAATCAACGAGAAGAAGGGAAAGACGATGACCTACACCCTTGCAATCGTCGATGAAGGTCTGCTGGACCTGACGGCATTCAGGACTCCGGATCCATGGCACGCCATGTATAAGCGCGAAGCCCTGGGTGTCAAGACCTGGGATATTTATGACAACGTATATAATTCATTCGGAGGTGCGCTTTCGGCTATGTTCAGTGTCGGTGGTGACGAAGGGCTTATCAGAGGCGCACGCAAGGAAAACAGGTTCAACCCTATAGTCAAGGTACTCGGTCCGTTCACTCTCAAGTCCGGTTCCGCAAGCCACAAAATCACATTGCCGATGTACGTGGGAAGCGTAAGAGTGATGGTTGTAGCTGGCTATGGAAATGCGTTCGGCAATGCCGAGAAGACTGTCCCTGTCACATCCCCTGTCATGATTCTGCCGACTCTGCCGAGATTCGCCGGCTGCGGCGAGACCATCACCCTTCCGGTCAATGTCTTTGTAATGGAGGAAGGCATCGGAAATGTCAATGTCTCAGTACGTTGCGAGGGACCGGTCTCGATTGAGGGGAACTCCGCAGAGTCATTGGCCTTCTCCGGCAAGGGAGACAAGATGGCCAGATTCACTCTCAAATCCGGTGAAGAGGGCCAGGCGAAGGTCACTGTCTCTGCCGATGGCAACGGACATAAGATGACAGAGACTATTAATCTCGAAGTCCGCAACCAGTCTCCGGAAATCATCTCCGAAAGCGGCAAACTGCTTTCACGCGGAGAGAGCACAAGCTTCACTTACCAGCCGTTCGACGCCAGCGGAAACCTCGGCGCATGGGTTGAAATAAGCGGCTGTCCTACAATAGGTTGGAACACGCTGTTCAATTATATGAGAAGTTATCAACATTCTTGCACCGAGCAGCTTGCAGCGAAAGGCCTGAGCCTTCTCTACGCGATGAAGGAACTGACCAAGGAAAATGCTGAAGCGGCAAAGGCAATGATACCGGGCATCCTTTCCGAACTCTACGGAAGGCAGCTTCCTGACGGAGGTTTCGCTTACTGGCCGAACTATACCCATGCTGATGAATGGGTAACATCAATGGCCGGCGAGTTCATGACCCTCGCCAGCGCAGAGGGTTATGAGGTCAGCAGTGCCGTCATGACTTCATGGAAGAGATTCCAGAAACGCTGCGTCCAGAATTTCAGAACCGCGAAAGTAAGCGGTCTAAGCGATCTGACACAGGCCTACAGGCTTTTCACACTGGCATTGGCACAATCCCCTGAGGAATCTGCGATGAACAGGATGAAGGAAAGCGGAAACATGTCATGGCAGGCGTCAATGATGCTGGCTTCGGCCTACTCTGTCTGCGGAAAGAAGACCGCGGGGGCAAATATCCTCAATGCTGCCTCCGATTCCCCTGTCAGCTGGACATCAGACCTGCCGACATTCAGTACGCCACTGAGAGACAAGGCGATAGCCATGGAGGCGATGGTGCGTACGGGCAACGTCTCAGGAGCCGTGACTTATGCACATGAAATGCTAGGCGGTTCTCCAGACGTGGAAACCCTCTCTCCTTGGTCGCTCACAACACAGGAGTCCGCATTCCTCGGAAGGGCATTGTCAATTCTTTCGCGCAGCGTCACATCAGGGAATATGTCAGTTTCCATCGGGGAACCAAATGAGTCCGAGGCCACTTTGGAGGCACTGCCTTCAGACAATGGCCATGCTTCATACACACTTCATCCGGACCATGGCAAGGCAACTGTAAAGAATACTTCGGACGGACCTGTCTATGTCAGGATGACGACTGTTTCCAGGGCTGCACCGGGAGAGACAGTAGCAGCGAAGTCCTCCGGCATTGACCTTAGCGTCAGATACGTCCTCAGCGACGGTTCGCTCATCAATCCGGCTTCTCTTCGCCAGGGCACCGAGTTTACCGCGATTATTCACGTAGCCAACCGCTCAGTGTCAGACGATTACAGCAATCTGGCATTGACTCAGATGATTCCTTCCGGCTGGGAGATTGTCAATGAGAGGATGACGGGGCAGGATACTCCTTCAGCCGGCCGTTATGACTATCTGGACATCAGGGATGACCGTAATGTCTTCTATTTCAGCCTGCCAAGGGGAACTTACAAGGAGTTCAGGGTACGTCTGCGCGCTGCTTATGAAGGCCAGTATATTCTGCCGTCCATCACTTGTGATGCCATGTACAATGCCGGCGTCTATGCCCGCACGGCATCAGGCAAGGCATCTGTGACCAGATAACAGGCTTATACAGTGCAGATTTCAGATTATTTACACATTCTTATGGGCAAGGCTGCAGCGCACAAACGTCTGACAGCCCTGCTCATTTTGGCTGCCATACTTTTGTCATGGTATCTTCTCTGCCTGCCTCGAGATCTGTTTCCGGGCACTGTTTACTCGACTGTTGTCACTGACAGAAACGGGGAACTTCTCGGAGCCAGAATTGCATCTGACGGCCAATGGCGTTTCGGAGCCGGGTCCTATTCTGACAAGGATGGCAGAAACAAGTATTTCACATCTCTGATAGAATTTGAGGACAGGTGGTTCAGATGGCATCCCGGCATCAATCCGGTCTCCATCTGCAAGGCTCTGTATGCCAATATGAAGGCCGGCCATGTCGTCAGCGGCGGAAGTACCATTACGATGCAGGTTATCCGCATGTCCCGCCAGAAGGCAAGAACCCTCGGCCAGAAACTTGTGGAGGCGATTCTTGCCACGCGTCTCGAACTGCGTCGTTCCAAGGATGAGATCCTGTCATTATATGCCTCTCACGCACCTTTCGGAGGCAATGTAGTCGGCCTGGATGCTGCGGCCTGGAGATATTACAGTCATGGGGCAGATGATTTGTCCTGGGGTGAGGCTGCCACTCTGGCAATTCTCCCCAATTCTCCTTCCAGCATAAGGCCGGGAAAGAATCACGAGAGGCTTCTTGCCAAGCGTAACAGGTTACTGCACAAATTATTGGACAGAGGCCTAATCAACATTGACGATTATGAAACGGCATGTTCCGAGCCTATTCCAGATACCCCGAAAGCGCTACCATCGTTTGCTTCTCATCTTGTGGATGACCTGTCATCAGGGCAATACAACGGCTGCGGAAAGTTCTTTTCTTCTGTCATTGACATTGACGGCAAGCCTGCTCCTTACGGCAAAACCTCGGGACGGATGGTCCACACCAGCATTGACATTCATCTTCAAAGGCATATTGAGGGGATTCTTGCGCGTCGTGGTGCCGATCTTGCGCGTGAGGGAATCGCGGACCTTGCGGCTGTTGTCATCGAGGTCGCGACGGGCCGGGTGCTAGCGTACTGCGGCAATGCTTCGCCGGAGCGGAAAAGGGCCGGGGTCAATGTCAATGCGGCTCGGTCTCCCCGCAGTTCCGGCAGTATTCTGAAGCCGTTTTTGTATTGTGACGCTCTGGAGGACGGGACGATTCTTCCGTATTCTCTTGTGGCTGATACACCTGTGAATATCAATGGTTTTGCTCCTCAGAATTATGACATGACATATGATGGTGCGGTTCCTGCAGCTGCGGCCTTGAGCCGTTCACTCAATGTGCCATGTGTCCATATTCTGAAGGATTATGGCGTCCAGCGTTTTCAGGAGAATCTTGCTTCGCGTGGTCTTACGACATTGACCCGTTCCTCTTCTGATTATGGTCTGTCTCTGATTTTAGGTGGCGGTGAATGTCGTCTGGATGAGGTGACGGCGGCTTATGCGGAGCTGGCGGCATGTGTAGTCAACAAGAGGGCTTCAATTTGTGATTCCGATGATAGCAGACCTTTGCTGGGAGATGATCCTGCCGCTGTCGCTTATACGCTTGACGCTCTCAAGGAGGTCAACAGGCCGGATGAAATCGATTGGCACTTAATCAATTCCGTGCGTAAAGTTGCCTGGAAGACTGGTACCAGTTATGGTTATCGTGATGCCTGGGCTGTCGGTGTAACTCCTGATTATGCGGTAGGTGTCTGGGCGGGCAATGCGTCGGGTGCAGGTGCTGCTGGTCTGCTGGGTGCCCGGACAGCCGGTCCTGTAATGTTTGAGATTTTCAATGCTCTTCCGGGCAGCAAGTCTGCGTGGTTTCCAAGTGTGGATGAAATATCCGGTTCTGAGCTTGGCAGCCATAAGGCTTGGCGCACTGAAGTTTGTCATGAATCGGGTTTTCTGGCAGGGCCGTATTGTGATGAAAAGGATACGCTTACATTGCCGGCCGGGTCAATGAAAAGCAGGATTTGTCCATATCATCATTTTGAGGACGGCCGCAGTGTCTTCCGTCTCACGCCTGCCATGGAGTGGTTTTACAGACAGAAGCATGCTTCCTACAAGGTTTCTTCGTCCGGGTCAGGTCTTCTGATGGAGTTCATTTATCCGGAAAATGGCAGTGTCATAACTCTACCTAAGCAGTTGGACGGTTCGCCAGGCTATCTAGTCCTGAATCTGGCCCATACCAATCAGGACGCGACTGTATATTGGCATCTTGACAACAGTTTCATAGGCACAACCCGTTTTATTCACCAATTACGAGTCCGTCCTGATTCCGGACGCCATTCTGTCACTGTAGTAGATGATTCCGGCAATTCGCTGTCCATATCGATAACGGTAACATAGAGGATGTCTGAGGCATGCCAGGAAGTCAGTAATGCATCTTGACCACAGAACAAACTCATTGATTTCTCATGTTGTCATATCATCATCCCTATGATTTTCTCCTGAACCTCAAGCGGAAAGCACGAATAATAATATACAGAAAAGAGGCCAATCAAAGTTAGTACTTCAACTGACCTCTTTGTTGTGCGCGAGATGAGAGTCGAACTCACACGTCGCAATTGACACTAGCTCCTGAAACTAGCGCGTCTACCATTTCGCCACCCGCGCAACAGATAGGAATGCAAATATACGAATTCTTTTTGAATTTTCAACGATATTATTCAAATCCAAACATTTTGATGAAATATTTACCCCAAGTGCCGTGACAGTCAGTTTGTCAATGTTACCAGATTCCAGTCCGCAGTCTGCTGACCTGCACACACCACTGGGGCATTTCCTATCCGAGACTATCTCAAAACTCCTTGCAAGACAGAAATACTCCGTACTCCTACAAGGCCGAAAGCGTATTCTTTATTCCAACTGAGAATATTTTACTTCTAACACAGCCTCTCACACAGCTGCGCGACAGCACCCTTTCACTCGTAAAGCAGAAGACATACGACGGGGAAAACGGACAAACAGATCTTAGAGTCAGTCTAAAGAACAGTATAAATTGACATTAACTATGGCACTGATAAACGGTGACAAAAAACGCGTTTTTTTACACCGTTTATGACAAAATGTGACACAAAGTCAACTTATATAAGTGATATTCGGTAAACACGAGTCAACCTAAATCAGAACAATACAAACGGTGTAAAAAAGTGGCAAATTTTAAACAGAATTGATCAATCTGACAAAATGGTGTAAAATCAGGTCGATATTTACACGATTTTGTCAGTATGGGCTGGTCCCATCCGGAGCCTGCGGACGGGAACGCATAAGTGGGGCAATATAGCATGGATTGGCGCAGATGGATTTCCGGAAACCAATCAAGGAAAGCCATGATTTTCGACCCTCTTGGCAGGCGTGATTCCGGACACATTAGTGGTAAGATACTGAAGATGATGGAGTTGCAAGATTGAAGCCACGACATGAATCTGCCAAGACCAACTTTCGAAACAACCTCTTGGCAAGAGACAGATTACTTAATCAATTAAGATACAAACAATTACGGATGTATTTACCTGTCAAGAGGGTCGAAAAGCTCACTGGAAAGCAAAAGTACGGAACCGCTGGCAGCACATCAACATGTAACTCCGGTGACGCTTACGAAAAACACAGCGAAATAAGACGACAAAACAAGGATAAACTCAAACATAGTTCTGCCACAGGGACAGGACAGAGAGAAACACGCATGGACATATGGTGTGGAAAGGCGCAGAATTTCCGGAAACCAATCAAGAAGAGCCATGAATTTCGACCCTCTTGACAGGCGTGATTCCGGACACATTCGTGGTAAGATACTGAAGATGAGGGAGTTGTGAGATTAGAGCCACGACATGAATCTGCCAAGACCACCTTTCAATGATACCTCTTGGCAAGAGACTGATTACCTAATCAATTAAGATACAGACAAATACAGCTATATCGATCTGCCAAGAGGGTCGAAACTGAGACGGTCATCACACACGTGGCCCTATGGCAGGGACAACGGCAAAACCAGGACACACTCAACAATAGACAATAGTACGTGTGCGATTGTTGTCCGGAGTGTCGTAAACATACAGGATAGTTGTCAATGCCGCCTGTGTTCCAATCTGGCCAGTTCCCGCCCGGGGCCTGCGGACAGGTACGCCCCGTCGGGGCTACCCTTCCCACCGCTGCGCTGCGGGCCCCTTCGTGAAGCCGCGGACTGCAGTCCCACAGGGAAAGACAACACTCCAGGACCGCAGAGTCCTGCCACAGGGACAGGCCACAGCGACACCTGCGTAGACATGTGGCGGCGTGGACAGGTGCAGAATGGAAGGAGCGACGCTGGCCA
>FR890575.1 GCA_000435075.1 Bacteroides sp. CAG:770
GAGCGATACGGGGTCAGGGGGGGGGGGAAAAAAATGAAAATACTAAAAATGTAAAATGCTTATTTACAACAAGTTAATCTACATCGGAAAGTAAGTAATCAGATACCTATCTCAGTCCCATGACCTGCTCCGCGACTCCCCTGAGGTATGCCGCCTGATCGTGAGGAAGGCCGCAATCGACCGAGGTCAATGATGCCGGATCCGGCTGAGAATGGAAACGTTCTCCGGTCAGTATCAAATAGTTCACACAAGCTTTCAGATAAGAGCCGTACTCAGACTGGTGCTTTCTGTCAGTGTCATAAAGGTCAATGCCACTGTCACCATTCCTTACGATGCTGAAGGCTTTTCCGATAGGTGAAACGCAGAATTCATTGTTTTCGAAAGTCTCGGCAGCTGCCGCTGCCATCCTTGCTGTTCCCTCATCCATCAGTCTGTCAAACTCCTCATAACTGCCGAAGCCTCCGAATTCGCCGGCCTCATAAGCCCAGGTATCCTCGAGTGCAAAACGGCAAGCTGCTGATCTTGAAATAACTCTGTCTGCCAACTTCAGGAAATCATCCTTCACATATGCGAACTCCACGCTGTCTTTCGCATAGTTTGCCGGCGCCTGGCTCTGGTCCTGCAGGAAAGCGAAGTCATAATGTCCGACATTCGATACGTTTCGTGAAAGCGGAAGCGCGAAATGCTGACCCAACGTCTGTCCGCCTTTCAAAGTCGCCTTGATACGGAGGAAATGTCCCTCGTTCCAGGCAATCTCCTTCAGCATTGATGGTGTTCCATGATAGTATGTGAATGAGTTTCCGATGCAGAGCACGTTCATAGTATCCTTAGGCTCGGCTGTCCCGAAGTACTGCACGTATTCTCCTGTATATCCGTATTTTACGAGGCTCATGGAAGCGCGGCCTCCGTTATATGACGAAGTGTCCGCCTTTTCCCTGCCTGTCGGACGGAATCTGATGTCCAGCTCGCCTTTTATTGCCTCCGGCATCCTGAATGTCTGCATCACAGTCGTAGGATGCGAGCCCGGGCCGTTTTCAATGCCGGAGCACAGGAACATGTCTCCCTTGTACCATGTCTTTCCCGCCAGAAATTCAGTAACATAGTACTTGCTGCATGCTGGCGTCGTATTCACATTGACATTGAAATCGATCACTCCCCCTTTCGGTATGTATCCTACCGGTATCTTGAAGTGGAAGGTCCCGTCTTCGCCCGCGACCATTTCCTGCGGTTCGTCGCGTACGACTATCTTCACCGGCAGGCTGCCGGTATCTGTTTTAGGTGTGCAACTCTGGGCTCCACCCAGCGCAATTCCCGCCATTGTCAATGCCAATGCACTTCTGATAATGCTGCTCATATCTGAAAAATTTAAATCCGAATTACAAAGTTACTGAAAAAAGACACAGGGTGAGACCGGAAAAAATATTAACTTCGCAATATCTGCACATATATTGATTCTGACACTATGAGAAATAAAATAGCCGTTGCCATCATAATAATAACGACCCTTATACCAACTGTTGAGACATGTCTTGCCAAACAGTTGCCTTTCAGCAAACAGATAGATTTCATATCGGGCAAGACCTATGGAGGAAACAAGAAAGTCTGGGACGTGGAGTTCGACGATGAAGGAAGACTTTTCGTGGCCGCAAGCGAGAAATTGTGTATCTGGGACGGGATGGACTGGACTGGCATTGACTTCGGCAAATGCTTGAGAGATCTATATTTCGACAAAGAGACCAGACGGCTGTATGCCTCTGGTGACAACATCTTTGGCTATTGGTACACAGATGATTACGGGCAATTGCAGTTTGTCCGGCTGTACAGCAACCTTGACAACAGAAATTATCTGAACTTCTGGAGAATTGTCCCGGTCAATGATATACTTTATGTGCAGACACATAACGACCTTTACGCATACAATCTGAAAGAAAACAGGCTGGAGGGAATAATCGATTCCGGAATCATCGGCTACATATTTCCTGGCGACAATAATATTTTCGCACAAATAGACGGAGTCCTGTATTCTTTCATTGGCAAAACCAAGACTCCTACTGGCATTGTGGACAAGGACAGGATTGTCGAGGTCAGGCGAGACGGCCAGGACATCATCTATGTGACAGAGTACGGAGGCGTGAAAAGATATCATGACGGACAAGTGGCAGAAGAGTTTCCGGGCCTGAACAAAGTCATCGGACCTCAACGTATTTTCTCTGCAAAAATAAGGACAGACAAGAGTTATCTGCTTGGTACCGTAATGGACGGATTGTATATAGCAAGTCCGACAGGTGAGATTTTGGAGCACTTCAACGAATCGAACGGGCTGGAATGCACCACTATTCTCTGCGTGGAGGAAAACCTCAACGGAGACTGCTGGTTCGGCCTGGATGAGGGGCTGGCCCACTTTAATCCCAATGGAGCAGAAGCAGCATTCATTTCACAGGAACAAAACATCGGCGATGTGTATGATTACGCCCTATGGAACAATACGCTTTACCTCGGGACCAACAAGGGACTATACCGGATAGATGAGGACAAGAAAGCGCACCTTGTGACAGGGACAAGCGGAATTGTCTGGAACATAGTGAACTGCAAGGATTTTCTGGCCGTCGAAATCGACGAGAATCTATATGTGATATATCCTGACAATACCTACGACAATATCCTTTCAGGCATATACCATCTCACCAAGTGGGCTTACAGCGACAATCTGGTCATGTGTTCCGATTCGAAAGGAATCATCCTGCTGGAGAAGAGAAACGGCAGGCTTGAAATAAGAAACAGGCTCGGAAACTGTGACGGATATTGCCAGGCACCTCTGAAGAACGACAACTTGGGAAACATATGGGTGGACGGGCTTTTGGGCGGAGTGCAGAGATTGACTCTGGACAAAGGAAAGCAAAATGTCATAAAAGACAAGTTCTACCCCATCGGTGACAAGAATAAAATTGTCAAATCCCATTATGTAGATAACCGCATAGTGTTCTCCCAAGGGCGAGACTGCTACATATATAACTTCGATGCTGACAACATCATACACTCAAAGTACTATTCTGACATCAGCCATTGCTTCGAGACTGACATTTTCTCACTTGCGCAGAAAGACAACCTGTATTTCAATTATTGTGATGACAATGTCGGAATCATTGAAAGACAAGGGGACACATTGAAACTTATCTCCGGGACATTCTCCAAGGCATTCGATTTTTCTCAGAACTACAGTCATTTTTCAGAGCTCAATGACTCTCTCATGGCAATCGGATGCAACAATGGTCTGGCTCTTTTCAATGTCAATGTCCGCAGACACAACATGCCTGAGTTTTTCGGCATAAGGCAATGCAGTTATATGTCAGATGGGATGCTCAATTATGCAAAAACAGCTGATAGTCAGAATATTATACTTCCATATAACTCACAGGAAATACGGCTTCTGCTGGCCGGGATGTCACATAAGAGGACTGTTTACTACTCCATTGACAACTCTCCGGAGACATTGATAAGAGATCATTCTTTTATCCAACTGCCGCATTTGTCCAAAGGGGTCCATAAAATTTCATTTACGGACAACTCCGGTAAGGTCCTGATGGCCACTGACATTGAAATACTCGGTCATTGGACGAACTCGTGGTGGTTCATTCTGGCGGTTCTTTCGGCTCTGGCAGGTTTGATTTATGTCATTGACAGAATCCTGAAGAGGAGATCTCTTGCGCTTGAAAAGAAGTATAAGGAGGAACATGATGAATTCATGGAAAAGGAGCGAATCAAATATGAGAACGAGAAGCTGACAATGGAGCTCCGCGAGAAAAACGCGAAACTTTCCGCAATGGCCATCAATGACACCACTATCAACAATATGCTCAAAGAAATAGAGCAGGCGATAAATGAGGCCATCGGCGATTCGTCTGAAATAAAGACATCGATGAAGCCGGTCAAAAGAATCATTGACAGGCACTTCCGGGAAAACGGCTCATGGAAGGCCTTCGAGTTATATTTCAATGGGGTTTATGACGGGTTCATCGACAGGCTGAAACAAAAATATCCCCACCTTACCCAGAACGATATAAAAATCTGTTCTTACATAAGGATGGGGATGTCGTCCAAAGAGATTGCGTCCCTGATGAATATTGAGGTAATCAGCGCACAATCAGCCAGATACAGACTCAGAAAGAATATGGGGCTCTCTCAGGAGGATTCGCTCTCCGATATCATTTCCAAAATCTGACGTGGACCGGGTTATTCATTCCAGAGATCCGGAACAAGTTCATGGCCTCTGGCATTTTTCGGTTGTCTGTCATACGGTCCGGATTCTCCTGAATGGACCTGGAACAAGTTGTGGGATGTTTCTGACACTGCATTGACCAAATCCCTATAAGGACGGTCAGTGACATCCACGAGTCCGCAGTTATAATTCTCGCCGTCGAAACGTCCGGTAATGTCCTGGTCACACCATTGGAAGTAACCTGTTCCGATGAAGTTCGGATGGGAATAGGCATTCCCCACATAATAGCGGTATGCAACTCCCCTTTCGGCCTGAGAATCCACCTGCCAAAGCGACTGTGCCAGACCACGGTCGATAGTACCGAAATGGAACTCGCCCACAATCATCGGCAAATCAAGAATTTGCGCAGCCCTGTCGAGCATTGCCGCATCTGGTTTCAACTGATAGCAATTGAAACTGAAGACGTCGAAATGGCGCTTGCACACTTCCAGAAGGTCCTCTCCCAAAGTATCGGGGTCTCCGAATCTGATACCGAGATTCAGATGGTCAGGATCATATTTCTTCAATGCTTCAGAAACAGTCGAAAGGAATGTGTCGAAGGTTTCGAGGATGAAACGTCTCCTGTTCGGAACAGTATCTCCATTCTTGGCAAGATACGTTTCCAATGCCTTCTTTATCGGCCTTTCGGTTCCATTGAGAATCATCTGGCAGAGCCTGGTCTCATTATTTATCCATGACGGTTCATTGCTCACAAAATAGCCTATCAGCCAAGGATTTCCCTTGAACTGAGCCACAAAGGATGATACGGATTCATCTATCACCTTCTTGTAGTCAGGGTCATAGACATCGCACAGGCTCATCAGCTGGGCATCCATTCCGAGCTCCCTCATCGGAACGATAAAGGCCATTTCATTTTTGTCGAAGACCCGCGGCTCAGACCAGTTGGCAATAGTGTTAAGTCCCCACTTGCGCATTCTCTTGATGGTCAAATCGATGGCCGGAGACTCATAATCATTGCCGAAGCGACGGATCAGATTCCAGCGCCCGAAAGACGGGTTCGGGCCATTGAACGCCAAACTGTCGGAAGGCAATTCCGAGTAGATTGCCCTGCGCTTTTCCAAGTCTCTTACATTTCCGCCATGACCGATGCCTACGCAATCGACACCTACTGAGAGGAACAGATATCCTTCCGGATCAATGAACCACCAGCGTCCGTCAATCTTTGCCACACGGAAGTAACCTGTTCCCTGGTCATATCTGGACCTCAGATAACCGCCGAACTTGGAATATCCGTATGACTCATAAGCGTCTATCGAGTCACTTTCCTCCGCCCACTCCTTCTTCAGTCCGTCCAGAGAATTGACCTTTTCAGGGTAATCACATCTGATGGACTGGCCGAACTCATCGTATGCCGGAGTATCTTCAAGATACGCATCACCCGGGTCATCTATGGAAAGAGTAATATTTCTGATGGATATTTCAGGATTTCCTATAGGTTTTCTGATTCTGACTCCGACAGAATCCACACCCTTCATGGGGCCGCGTTTTCCGCCGAGATTTATCCAACCCATATAACGCGGCTTGTTGTTCGTCGCAGCCAGGTCAAATGCAGCATCAGGCAACTGGGTGAAGTATTTCATAGGTATGACAAGTCTGTTCCAGGCACCCGGGACATAGCTCATTATCCTAAGTTCATTGTATCCCCATTCGGTGGTAAAGCCCAGCTGGAATCTCTGTGCAGTAGTGGTCTTGTATTCCAACACCACGTAGTTATAACCGTCCCAGTCAGTCGGCAAGTCAGGATTGATGTCCTTAAGGGCTATCTTCTTTCCGGACATTTCCACATCGTCAGAGAAACGGATTGTGATTTCTCTGTTACCAGCACATCCTGCCAATAGAATTGACAGGATGCACAACACTACCAATTTATACTTCATTACTTAAGCATCATTGATTTTATATACTCCTCATTAGGGGTGCAGTTTTCAAACTTCACATTTTCCACCAGCTCAAGCATCGCCTTGCGCATCTCTTCCTGATTCGGACGGGCCGCCCTGATTTTGCCGAAGTCGCTTCTGTCCCCCTCAGCGAAGGCAACGACCTTGTCCCAGTTTTCAGGTCTCGCAAAAGCATTGACACATTCATGAGTCAATTTCTTGTATGGCCAGAAGGTGTAACCGATGTTATTCTCCTGCATGATACGGCTGTAAGATGTCTGCCATTCCCATGTATTGTGTCCGATCTCGCCCATGTACATAGGCAGATTCGTCTTGTTCCTGAAGTCAATGTAGTCTTGTATTCCCTCGACATTGGCCTCCCCTCCGTAACGGTGGCATGTGAACATTATCTTGTCATCGAACTGCCAGTCAGTCAGAGGTTTGAAGTTGGTATTCCACTGAGGGGCACCGATAAGCACAATGTGATTGTTGTCCACCTCCCTGATAGCCTTCGTCACCTTTATGTACAATGGCTGGAGACTGGCATTGAGGCTGTCAATATTTTCGAAAAACGGAGCGATAGGCTCATTGCAGAGTTCGTATCCGAGAATGACAGGCTCATCTGCATAATGCTCTGCAATCCTCTTCCAGATGCTGATGAACATGTTCTGGCTTCTCTCCGATTCGAACAGCCAAGGATAGCCGTAACTGTCATCAATATTGTCTCCGGTCTGTCCGCCAGGAGCATCGTGCATGTCAAGGATAAGGTACAATCCGGTTTCACGTGCCCATTCTACAGCAGCATCGATTCTTCTGAATCCTTCATCAGGGTCATTGAGTCCCATGAAGTCTTCATAGGTAAAGAGTCTGTAATTGAACGGAATACGTATTGTATTGCAGCCTCTTTCCTTCAGGAAGCGGAAGTCTGCCAATGTCACATAATTGTCCTTGAATTTCTGCCACCATTCTGAGGTAAAATCAGGACCTACCATTTCGCAGAACATCTGGTTAATAAGTCGTCCGGAACTCGTACGCCCGAAATCAAACATATAACCCTCAGGGTTGAGCCAGTTGCCGAGGTTTGTACCCTTGATAAAAAGTTTATTGCCGTCAGGAGCTACCAGATCAGTTCCCTGAATGGTGACAAACTCTGTTTCAGTCTTGTTGCCTGCGCATCCTGTCAGAAGAAGAGCCGACAGGGCTGCCATAAACAAACCTTTCTTCATGATTATTTCAGATTAGGGTTCACCAATGTCTCTGTAGCAGGAATCGGGAAAGTATAGTCCTTGTCGCCTGCCGGATGAAGATTGCCCGGATCATAATTGTTGTCTTTCCCCGCGAAAGCTTCATCTTCAAGTTCCAGGCGGAGGATATCATACCATCTCACATTCTCACCTGCGAATTCCCACTTGCGCTCATCCACAACTGCCTTGATGAAATCTTCTCTTGACAGTCCGGAATATGTGCTCAGACCGGCCCTTGTGCGGATCTTGTTGAGCCACTGATAAGCTTCATCAGTTACGGAACCTGATCTTGCAGCAGCTTCCGCATAGGTCAATGCTGTCTGTGAGAGACGGAGCAGATGTGCAGGTATCGAAGCAGAGCAGCTCGAATAACCGTTCTGAGGCAACATCATAAGCTTCAGATATGAAGGATGCTGTTTTTCCCAAGTCTCCCAAGAACGTCCATCCGGTGTCTTGGTATAGAATGTATAATCCTTTCTTACGCCCTCAGGGAAATCCTTGAAGAACTGAACTTCGGCGAACAGGATGTTCCATCCTCCGATCTCGCCAGGCTCTGACCACCAGCCGTAGAATACGCAGACGTCGGATACTGATGCAGGAATCACGAAGAGATCTTCCTTGGTAATGTTATCGCCCTTGTCAATGTTTCTGAACAGGTCCTTGAAATCATTTTCAAGTTCGAAATGTGCAGAGGCAGCACCATCCAGAACAGCCTTCGCCTCATCGGCTGCCTTTGCATAATATCCGTCCTTCTTGAGAGGCCAGCCTGCCTCAACCAGATAGACCTCAGCTCTCAAAGCCCTAGCCACCAATTTGTTAGGACGTCCAACCTCGCCATTGCGCCTTTCATTACCAAGGAGCTCTACCGCATTTTCAAGGTCTTTTTCTATTTGTTCGTAAACTTTAGCAGGGGAAGATGGGGCCATTGTCGCATCTGCCACATTGTAGTTTGGAGAAAGCATCAGCGGCATGTCTCCCCAAAGCTGGCAGAGGATGAAATTGGCATAGGCACGAAGGAAATAAGCCTCACCTGCAATCACTTTGATTACATCCTGGCTGCCGGTGCAAGACTCGTAATTTGCAATGACCTTATTGGCATTGACAATGACCTTGAAGAGGCCATTCCAAGTGCTTCCGACGGAACCGTTTCCGTCAGTCACGCAGCAGCGGTCGATTTCAGTACCGGCGGCATCAGTGGTAGGCAGATACATGTCATCTGCACCGGCCGTAATCTGGTGGTAAGTTCCATTGCAAAGACCTGCAGCCCATGGTGTATTCAGTCCGCGATATGCACCTGTAAGTGCAGCCTCAAGGCCATTCTGAGTCTGAAGGTACGAATCGAATATTTTGCCTTTTGACTCCTCATTAAGGAAATCTCCACAACTTGTTGTCAATGCGAGAGTGCATACGGCAACCATTATATTAAATATCTTTTTCATGATTGATGTGTCGGATAATTAAAATTTGATATTCAGGCCAAGAGTGAATGAACGGGCATTAGGATATGATCCATAGTCAAGTCCCTGCATGATATCTGAAGTTCCGCCGCCAACGTTGGAAGCCTCAGGGTCAATGCCTTTGTACTTGGTGATTGTGAAGAGGTTGGTCGCGTTCAATGATACTGTGACGTTTCCGACCTTCTTTACATTGAAATTGTAAGCCAAACTGAGGTTCTTCAGTCTTACATAGCTGCCTTTCTCAAGCCAGAGACTTGATACAGGGTACCATTTGCTGGTCTCACTCCATGCAGGAAGGAATGCATCCTGGTTTTCAGGAGTCCATCTTTCCTTGATTTCGCTGAATCTCGCTCCGGTAACATCACGTGAAGCCATCATGTTGATACAACGGTTGTAGTTCAGTTTGTCGTTTCCGAATGTGCCCTGCCAGAACATATTGACAGACAAATTCTTATAGCTGAAATTGGTATTCCATCCCATTGTGGTCTTAGGCATACCGTAACCGATTATCTTGTAGTCAGATGCATCGATTACATGGTCTCCGTTCAGGTCCTCATAACGGGCATCACCCGGAACCATGCCGTACTTGGCAGCTTCTGCAGCCTCGCTCTGCTTCCAAGGACCGAGATAATTCAATCCGTAGATTGTTCCGAGAGGCTGTCCCACACGGTAGATGAAATCATACATACCGTCATTTATACCGGTAAGGTTGGATGCCACATATACTGTTTCCTGCTCTCCGAGGTCAAGCACTTTATTCTTGAGGAAGGATACATTGACAGTAGTTTCGAGAGAGAAATCCTTGTTCTCGATAATTCTTCCTGTGATTGAAAGGTCAACACCTGAGTTTCTGATGCTTCCGATATTTGAAACGACGCTTCCGCCACCCTGATAGTTAGGAACGGACTTGTTCAGAAGCAAATCGCGGGTTTCCTTTGTATAGTAGTCTGCTTCCAATGTCAATCTGTCGTCAAACAAACCGAAGTCCAGACCGAAGTCAGCCTGAGATGTGGTCTCCCATTTGAGATCAGAATTGGCAGGATTTCCTGCAGACAATCCGCTGTTCGACGTACCTGGGACGAACGGATAGGTTACATTCTCAAATGCGGATTTGGTCGCATAAGGTGAAATTGCCTGGCTACCTGAAAGACCCCAGCTGGCACGGAGCTTCAATTTGCTGACAACGTCAACACTCTCCATAAAGTGCTCTTTGCCAATGTTCCATGCGGCAGCAAATGCCGGGAAGGTAGAGAATCTGTTGTCCTTCGTAAACTTGGATGAACCATCACGACGTACAGAGGCAGAGATGAGATATCTTCCGTCATATGAATAGTTTACACGTCCGATATATGAAAGGAGAGTCCACATTGAATAGTCACTTGAGACCTTCTGGGTACTTGACTGGGAAAGGTTGTCGTACTTCAAGTCCGGGAAGAGCAGGCCAAGTGCCTGGGAATTCTGGCTGTTGAACTTGTAAGACTGGGTCTCCACAGCTGCAACTGCACTCAACTCATGCTTGTTGAAAGTTCTGTTATATGACAGCTGTGATGTCGTCTGAATGGTTCTTGCCTGTGAATTGAACACATTCGCACTAGGTGAACCTTTGGAAGCGATATTTCCTGACCAGTTCTTGTCTGTGGAAAGTACCATGTCCGTAGCTGCCTGGAAATCAGCGGTCAATCCAGGAATAATCTCATAATTCGCACCGCCGAGCATTGTCAGGAATGTCTTTTCTGAAATTGATTCCTGGTCATAGATAAGCGCAAGCGGATTGGACTTGAGGGAGCCGTTGGTATCATTCATTCTGAGAGTGACGCCGTCTGCTTCGTACGGACCGATTGCAGGGTTCCATGCAATAGCCTGATTGATGACGGTAGATGCACCGGAATAACCGCCGTTGTTCTTTCCTGTCGAACGGCTAGCATTAATATTGAAACGGACCTTGAACTTATCTGTAATGTTGGAATTGAGGTTTGCCCTTACATTGAAGCGCTCATAGCCTGATTCCTTCACAATACCCTGCTGATTCAGATAGTTTCCTGAAACTCGGTACTGGGTATTGTCGTTTCCGCCGTCAATGCTGATCTGATGCTGATGTGAAACGGCTGTGCGAAGAACCGCTCCGAGGTAGTCGTAGCCGCCGGTCTTCTCCAGTTCAGCAATCTGGGTCGGAGTAAATACTTCTCCCGTACCGAATGCCTTGTTGTGTTCGTTGTAAAGTGTCGCATATTCAGCGGCGCTCAACAAATCATAGTTCTTTATAATCTTGGATGCTGTAACACTACCGTCATAGGTGACATGCGTCTTGCCCTGCTTATCACCGCTCTTGGTAGTGATGAGGATAACGCCGTTGGCACCGCGTGAACCATAAATCGCAGTTGAAGATGCATCCTTGAGAACTTCCATCGACTTGATGTCATTAGGATTGATGGAATTGAAATCGGCACCGACGAATCCGTCAATGACAAAGAGAGGGCTGTTGTCGCCGAGGACAGAGTTGGCACCACGCACACGGATTCTTACGTCTCCGCCAGGAGCACCTACGGTATTGGATACCTGCACACCTGATGCACGGCCCTGCAGGGCCTGATCGACGCGTGTAACTTTCTGTGCTTTGAATGACTCGGAACTTACCTGAGAAAGAGCTCCTGTCAAAGTACTTTCTTCGCAGTACCATAACCGATCATCACCACCTCGTCAAGCATGGTAGTATCATCGTTAAGCACGACATTGATAATAGACTGTTCGCCCACAACTACAGTCTTTGTCTCATATCCGAGACAGGTGAAGACAAGTTTTGCACCTGTTTTTACAGAAATTGCATATTTACCGGAAGCGTCAGTAACTACTCCGGACGTTGTCCCGTCCTCTACGACTCCTGCTCCGATGACAGGCAGTCCGGCATTGTCAGTCACCTGACCGGTGACCTTTACATTACTCTGCGCGCTGGCGTAGGTAAAAAAGCCTGAACAAACAATAAAAGTGAATGAAAACACAAGTGCGACTAAACGCATTGCAAGAAACCTTTTCATTGCATCATTCGTTAAAGTGTTATTACTAAAAAACATAAGCAGAATGGTTGCTCCGAGAAGCAACAATCTCCGGCCCGTCGAAAAATACCATTACGATATCTTTCATCGAACCGGAGCAAAATTACATTGACAAAGACATGTCTCCAATTTCTCAGCCCATATTATGACAATGCAGGCCGAAAATATTCTGAAAAACACCTATGCAAAACGATAAAATTAAGAAATACAATCATCTGATTTACAGATAATTATGTAGCATTTCCACCCATGCATCTGGATTAAGTGGCAAGCGTCTCCGCGGTTAGGTGTTTGCCGGGCTATTGTTATCTGGATAGCGTTTTCGGAGTTATGTCTTTTGGTAAGCGTCT
>FR890576.1 GCA_000435075.1 Bacteroides sp. CAG:770
GGGTCCATTGTTTGAGAAACAAGCCCAAGAGAATTGACGAAGGTTTTAACATAAAACATAAAATATTCAGACTGAAAGAATATTTAGTATCCACCCTTATGTCGTTGGGGCTTGAAACAGTTTATGAGCAAGGAAGCCACGGTAAAGGCAATTCCTACCCCCACCACACCTGTCCACCCGTAATGCTGCCAAGACAGACCGGAAACGAATGTACCGGCAGAACCACCCAAAAAGTAAATGGTCATATAAACGGTATTGATACGATTGATGGCAGATGCGTCAAGGGCGACTACGCTGGTCTGATTCGACAAATGGATGCATTGCATACCGGCATCTATCAACAAGATAGCAATTATTATCCACGAATAGCTATCATTCCCAAAAAATGCCAGTATCCATGCAGCCAACACTACGCATCCTCCAGCAATAGAGAAGAATCTCGCACCGTACTTTTGGACGTAGCCGCTGATGAAAACCACCGTGGATGCACCTGCCAGTCCACACAAACCGAGTGCTCCGATAATGTCGTCGCTAGCAAAAAAAGGTTCCTGTTTCATCCGAAAAGCAAGACAACTCCACAATGCGAAGAACGAGCCATAAGCCAATGCCGCCCTTAGCGATGCGATACGCAAGTACGGGTATTGGAAGAGCAGGCGCAACAAAGATTTCATCAGCCCTGCATAACTTTCTCGAGAACAGGTAGACAGCGCGGGGAGCATCTTGTGAATCATCAGGAAGCATCCGAGCATAAACAAGCAAGCAACAAAATAGACGGAACGCCATCCCCATACGTCAGCCAGAAAGCCACTGAATACCCGTGAACCAAGAATGCCAATGAGCAGGCAAGATTGTATAGTCCCTACGTTGCGCACCTTGTGCGCAGGGGGTGAATAGTAAGATACTAACGGAATGAAAAATTGCGGCATAACCGAAGATGCGCCGGCAAGCAATGATGCGCCCCACACCCAATAGATGTTCGGGGCAAGGGCTATGGCAAGCAAGGCGCACGAAGATATGATATAATTGGTCAATATCAGCTTCTTTCGTGAGACCAAATCACCAAGCGGGATGACAAACACAAGTCCGGTCACATAGCCTATCTGTGTCAATGTCGCTACCATGCTAGCAGAAAAGTCGTTTACCGCGAAATCTTTTGCCATGCTACCCAACAAAGGTTGGTTGTAGTAGCAGTTGGCAACGGAAAGTCCGGTAGCAACAGCCATCAGAGCCAGCAGAGGTACCGGAATGCCTTGGTTCTCTCTTAATTCATACTTCATTTGTCGTCTCCTTTCAGTATGACACGACTTTCAATCCTATCAAGGATGCAATGAGCGTGAAGA
>FR890577.1 GCA_000435075.1 Bacteroides sp. CAG:770
TAATTTCTATAATAGAGTCAACCTAAATCAGGAAAATACATTTTGTCCGGATTAAAACGTTTTCTGGCGGACAACGCTAGGATTTTAATAACTTGTCCGTAAATACCCACCATTCCCCGAACAAAACGTACTGGGTTTTTGCTATCGTTCTGACATTAATCATGAAAATACACAGCCCTAGAAAATGGTGATAAAAAACGCGCTTTTTTACACCGTTTTCCAAGTGTGAAAGCTATAGCCGGCATGTCGTATACCATGTTGTAATATGCAACATGCAATTCCCCCACTAGTATCCAAGACGACATAATGTAGCGACAGCGACTCGGCTACAAACACCGAAGACCATAATCAAGGAGAGCCCTGATTTTCAACCCTCTTGGCAGATGGAAATCAGTATAGTCAGTTGATATCCAAACAATTACGCAACACATCGCCAGCCAAGGGGTAGTAACGAATGGAGGTCTTGGCAGATTGACACGAGACACCGTTACCACCTAATATCCTAAAACACAATATCTTACAACAAAGAGAACTAAAATCACGTCTGTCAAGACGGTCGAAATTTTTCCATGATTACCAGAGCCGTATAATCAAGTTATACAGAATAATAATATCTTTGCATAAGGATAATAACATCGCAAGTATGGACACTATCAAGAATCATGATGAAGAAGCGATAATCATAACGTCATTCATTTCAATACAGCCAGACTGTATCAGCGCATTTCTGGGAATCGCTAAGGAAATCATAGAAGCCACCCGAAACGAACCCGGCTGCATAGAATACAGATTTCTGCAAGACCCGTTCTGTCCCGAAATCTTTTTCTTCTATGAGGTATATAAGAACAAGGAGGCCCAGCTGTTCCACTCCGGGCAGGACTACCTGAAAAAATTCAAGAACCTGAGAGAGCCAATGCTACAACAGAAGCCCATACTGAAAATCTACCGCGCCACCCAATGCTGATCTTGCACATAGCAGTGACGCATCGAACAAATACATTCCGGAACGCATGCAATTTGGCGATCGCAACATCTCGGAATGTCTGGTATGACAAATGTAAAATACTGGATATATGGATATTATGGACTAAAGTTGGATGTTGAACTATGACAATGTATTCTTCTGTTACCATACAGAGGAAGGAAAGGTGTTCGACAAGACACCATAAAAGAACGCAAAATGCCACCCCATACTGAGCGGCATTTTACAATATCTGAACGGAAACTACTCCGCATGCAATCGGCTAATACTCATCCCAAGACTTGATCTTGATTTCATCAAGAGACATTGAGCAGAATGCGCGGATGAAAGCTGTGGCCAGACGCGCATTGGTAAACAGCGGAATATTGCAGTCAATCGCGTTACGGCGAATGTGATAGCCATTATACAGCTCAAGCTCACTGAAATTCTTAGGGATATTGATAACCATATCGACCTCCTTGTTGCGAATCATATCGAGCGCTGAAGGGAAAAGACTCTTGAGAGAAGCATCCTTTTCCTCAGACGGCCATAGAACACGCTGACATGGAAGACTGTTCTCGATGAAATACTTATATGTACCTCCCGTAGCGAAAAGCTCATAGCCCTTGTCAGCCAACAACTTGCATGCAATCAACATATCTGCCTTCTGGAGCGGATTGCCAGTCGAAAGCAAAATCCTCTTGGCAGGAATCGTATTGCCGACAGAAAGGATAGACTTGAGAAGAGCCTCATCCAGGTCATCACCGATACAGCCTACCTCACCGGTAGAAGACATGTCCACACCAAGCATAGGGTCAGCCTCCTCAAGACGCGCAAACGAGAACTGAGACGACTTCACACCCACATAATCCAAATCGAAAGCACTCTTCTGAGGAGCTGCAGGATGCTTGCCGAGCATAACCTTGGTAGCAAGCTCGATAAAATTGATCTTCAGCACCTTGGAAACGAACGGGAAGCTTCTGGAAGCCCTCAGGTTACACTCGATAACCTTAATCTTGTTCTCCTTGGCCAGGAACTGGATATTGAAAGGACCTGAAATCTGAAGAGCACCTGCAATCTTGCGTGCAATCTTCTTGATACGTCTAACAGTCTCGACATACAACTTCTGAGGAGGGAACTGGATAGTAGCATCACCGGAATGCACACCAGCATACTCGATATGCTCAGAAATTGCATAGGCAAGAATCTCACCCTCATCGGCAACAGCATCGAACTCGATCTCCTTGCATCGGTCCATGAACTTGCTGATTACCACAGGATGCTCCTGAGAAACCGCAGAGGCCAATGACAGGAAGTGAGTAAGCTGCTCCTCATCATAGCAAACATTCATGGCAGCACCCGAAAGCACATACGAAGGACGCACAAGCACAGGGAAACCGACCTTGGAAATGAACTTGTCCACATCATCCATAGTCGTAAGCTCACTCCACTCAGGCTGATCCACACCCAGAGCATCCACAATGCTGGAGAACTTGTTCCTGTCCTCAGCCTTGTCAATGTTGCAAGCCTTGGTTCCGAGAATCGGCACACCGCACTTGTCAAGCCTGAGAGCCAAGTTGTTAGGAATCTGTCCACCAACGGAAACGACCACTCCATGAGGAGTTTCAAGTTCGATGACATCCATTACCCTCTCGAAGGTAAGCTCATCGAAATACAGCCTGTCACACTTGTCATAGTCAGTAGAAACAGTCTCAGGGTTATAATTCAAAAGAACACCCCTGTAGCCCTCTTTCCTGATAGTGTCAATGCAATTGACAGAGCACCAGTCAAACTCCACAGAACTGCCGATTCGATATGCGCCTGAGCCAAGAACCACTACAGACTTCTTGTCATTCTCATACTGGATATCGTTGTATGTACCATTATAAGTGAGATACAGGTAGTTGGTAGCTGCAGGGAACTCCGCAGCAAGAGTATCAATCTGCTTTACAACAGGGACAATGCCATGAGACTTACGGAAAGCACGGACAATATCCTGATTGTCTTTGAGGTTGCCTTTGTCCTTGAATACAGCACGCTGGATCTGGAAATCCGAGAAGCCCTGGCACTTCGCCTGACGGAGAAGATCCAACGGCATTGACTCCAACGTGTCATACTCATTCATCTCATGGTAGGTAGAGACAATGTTCTGAAGACGGTCAAGGAACCACTTGTCAATCTTGGTGAGCTCATGAATCTGATCGACCGTGTAACCGGCACGCATCGCCTTGGAAATCACAAAGATACGTCTGTCAGTAGGCTCACGGAGCGCCTCATCCACATTGGCAACCTGAAACTCTTTGTTGCCCACATAGCCATGCGCGCCCTGACCGATCATACGAAGACCCTTCTGAATGGCCTCCTCGAAAGAACGTCCGACAGCCATGACCTCGCCGACACTCTTCATGCTGGATCCGATCTTGCGTGATACTCCGTGGAACTTGGAAAGGTCCCAACGAGGAATCTTGCAGACAATATAGTCAAGCGCAGGCTCGAAGAAAGCAGGTGTTGTCTTGGTAACAGAGTTCTTAAGGTCGAACAAACCATAGCCGAGACCAAGTTTCGCAGCCACGAAAGCAAGAGGATAACCTGTAGCCTTGGATGCCAAAGCAGAAGACCTCGACAATCTGGCATTGACCTCGATCACCCTGTAATCCATGGCATTAGGATCGTAAGCATACTGCACATTACACTCACCTACGATACCTATATGGCGCACGATGCGGATAGAAAGTTCACGAAGGAAATAGTAGTCCTTGTTAGACAAAGTCTGCGAAGGGGCAACCACGATACTCTCGCCTGTATGAATTCCGAGAGGGTCGAAGTTCTCCATATTGCAGACTGTGATACAATTATCATATTTATCACGGACCACCTCATACTCAATCTCTTTCCAGCCCTTGAGAGACTTCTCCACAAGAACCTGAGGAGAGAACGAGAAAGCCTTGGCACAAAGTTCTTCAAGCTGCTCGTCATTATCACAGAAACCTGAACCAAGACCGCCGAGAGCATAAGCGGCACGGACAATCAGAGGATAGCCGAGCTCATGAGCTGCACGTCTGGCCTCCTCCATATTCTCGGCCGGATGAGACTTGATGGTCTGGACATTGATTTCATCCAGTTTCTTCACGAAAAGCTCGCGGTCCTCAGTATCCATGATAGCCTGAACAGGAGTACCGAGCACCTGGACACCATACTTCTCCAGAACCTTGCTCTCATACAGTTCCACACCGCAGTTAAGCGCTGTCTGGCCACCGAATGAAAGGAGAATGCCCTGAGGACGCTCCTTTGCGATAACCTTCTCCACGAAGAAAGGAGTAACCGGAAGGAAATAAATCTTATCGGCAACACCCTCTGAAGTCTGGACGGTAGCGATATTAGGGTTTATGAGCACAGTCTCGATACCCTCTTCATGAAGGGCCTTGAGTGCCTGTGAGCCAGAGTAGTCGAACTCACCGGCCTGACCGATTTTCAATGCTCCTGAACCCAGGATAAGGACTTTTCTTATATTTGGATTTTTCATACTGTCAAAAATTAAAGTTTGCTGATAAACTCGTCAAACAGGAACTCCGTATCGGTAGGACCGCTGGAGGCCTCAGGATGGAACTGGACAGAGCAGAAAGGCTTGGTCTTATGACGGATACCCTCATTGGTACCGTCATTCATATTCACGAACCACGGCTCCCAGTCACTGCCAAGGGCGGAAGGGTCCACAGCATAACCGTGATTCTGGGAAGTGATGAAGCACCTGTTGGTACCTATCATGCGGACTGGCTGGTTATGGCTTCTATGTCCATATTTGAGTTTATAAGTAGTCGCACCGGCTGCTCTTGCCAGAAGCTGGTTACCCATACAGATACCGAAAATCGGCTTGTCCTGCTCCATCGCCTTGCGGATATTGTCAACAGTCTTCTGGCAGAACTCAGGGTTGCCCGGACCATTGGAAATGAAAAGTCCATCGTAATCCAACGACAGGAAATCATAGTCCCATGGGACTCTGATAAGCTCCACTCCCCTGTCCACAAAACATCTCAGGATATTGTGCTTCACGCCGCAATCGACCAGAACCACCTTCTTGTTACCTGAGCCATAACGGATTACTTCCTTGCAGCTGACGATATCGATCTGATTGTCCGTATTAGGATCATGAACCTCCTCCTCGGCAACTTCACCCTCCGGGATAATCTGTCCCAGCATCGAACCATTATCCCTCAGCATCTTGGTTATCTCTCTGGTATCGACTCCATAGATTCCAGGAATTTTCTGCTCCTTCATCCACTCGTCAAGGCTCTTTACCGCATCCCAGTGGCTGTATTTGAACGAATACTCAGAAATCACAAGGCCACGTACCCAGATTTTCTCAGACTCGAAGTTCTTAGAAATACCGTACTGGTCAATGCCCTCGTCCGGTACACCATAGTTACCGATGAGCGGATAGGTTACACAAAGAATCTGTCCTGAATAAGACGGATCGGTAAGGCTTTCCGGATAACCCACCATAGCTGTGGAGAATACCACCTCTCCATCACATGGCTTGTCATACCCGAAAGACCAGCCCTTCAGTTCTGTCCCATTCTGAAGGCGTAGTGTTGCGCGAAGTCTTTTTTCCATTTCTACTCGTAATATTAAAAAAAAGACCACTCCCGGAAAACAACGGGAACGGCCAATCAATCAACGGTTTCAGGAAACAATGATAACAAAGGACACATGTTCTGGAGCGAATCCTGAATATTTACGTATGTTCCTATGTACATGACCTGAAAATTTTTTATGTTCTTTTTCAGGTTGCAAATTTAAGACTTTTTTTTGAATACAAAACGCCGGACTGCAATATATTCCCACAAAAATTGTTTTAGAAATACGATTTCACAAACTCGTATCGTTTCACACATTGCAACATTGATATAAAGAATTATTTTTGCGCGATTTTTACATGGACAAGACGTCAATTATGACAAACGAGAAAAATAACTTCAGGAGATGGCTTCCGGTCATAAGCCTCACATTCTCCACATTCATATTCAACACATCGGAATTCATTCCCATCGGATTGCTTTCCGATATCGCCTCCGACTTTGCAATCACTGAGTCAAAGGCCGGTATGCTGATTACCGTCTATGCATGGATAGTGGCATTGGCCTCACTCCCCCTCATGCTCGCATTTTCGAAGACCGAGAACAAGAAGCTGATGCTCAGCATCGTAGCATTGTTCATCGCCAGCCACGTACTCTCAGGATTTTCGACAAGTTACTACATGCTCATGCTGTCCAGAGCCGGAGTCGCATGCGCCCATGCGATATTCTGGTCAATAGTAACTCCGCTGGCAGTACGTGTAGCCCCGGAAGGCAGACGCTCGACAGCATTGAGCCTGATCATCACCGGCTCATCTGTGGCAATGATAGTCGGGCTGCCGCTTGGCAGGGCCGTGGGCCTTCTCGTCGGATGGAGGGCCACTTTCCTTCTTATCGCCGCATTGTCAGCAATCGTATTCATAATCCTGGCCGCCTCACTTCCGAAGACGCCAAGCGACAACGACGTTTCCATCAAGTCACTTCCCGCTCTTCTCAGAACGCCGGGACTCGGTGGCATCTACCTGCTTACAGTCATAATAATCACGGGTCACTACACCTCGTACAGCTACATCGAGCCTTTCCTCGCACAGGTAGCCGGGATGTCAAACACACTGATTACAATAGTCCTCTCCATCTTCGGCATCGTGGGAATCATCGGAAGCTATTTCTTCGCGAAATACTTTGACAGACACCAGTTTACATTCATCAGATTCGCTGTGGTAGGAATAAGCATCTTCACTCTTCTGCTCCTTCCGTCCGCATTCAACAAGGCAACCGTCATCCTGATATGTATCCTCTGGGGCCTGGCCATAAACAGTTACAACCTCTCGTTCCAGTCTGAAATCCTCCAGGTCGCCCATCACGGAACCGCCATCGCAATGTCCATCTATTCCGGCATCTATAATGTAGGAATAGGAGCAGGCGCCCTCGTTGGAGGAAACGTCTGCTCCTATATGGGAATCAGCAATATCGGATTTGTCGGCGGCGCCATCGGACTGGTCGCTTCCGCCTACTGCATTCTGAGGCTCATACCGATTCTCAGAAAGGCCGCCTGAAAGCACACAAATCTGACAGCACCACGACCGACGAATCTATCTTATAATTATCTCATCCACGAACAGCCAGGCCTTGCTGCCTGCGAGCCAGTTCCAGGATGGGACATCACCCTCAGACGAAGCCTTGACATTGACATACCTCGTCTTTACCGGCGCGAAATCGAGCACATGTTCCTTTGTCGCCGCAGTCTCTTCCGTAACCTGCTGAAATTCAGCGTTTGCAATATCTCTGAACTCCTTTCCGTCATCGGAAACCGAAATCTTTATATCCTTCGCATCGAAAATACCGTCATGGCTGACAATGCAGAAACTTGCACCTGCCGATGAGATCTCCACAGGCTCGCCAAGGTCAATGACAGCGTCCAGACCATCCCCGTCTGCAAAACCGAGCCAACGTCCGGAAGAGAACATGGTATTGCCCCTCAGGCCGTCCACCAGCATTATCGCGCCACCATATTTATAAGAGTCAGACGGCTGGACACCAAGAGAAATCTTTGTGGCAGTAGCCTTGTTGAAAGATATATTTTCCTCAAACTCAGCACCTTTCTCGCCATTTCTGAAGGTAGCGGCCCTAATGTCAGAAGCCTGGCGTATTTCCAGAGGAGACGTATAGACGGCTGACTCGAGAGTAGGCTCCGAACCATCTGTCGTGTACCTTATTTCCGGATTTCCGGCAGCGCGGAGAGTCACGACAATGGCATTGCGCCCCACATCAGCCGAAAGACTGGCATTGACATCGAAAATATGCTTTGCATAGTTATAGCCGTTCTTTTCATAAATCCCGGTAAGCGGAACGACAGCCTTCAGGAATTTGTCATAATCCTTCACTGCAGGATTGCGCCACTGGTTTTCAGCAAGGGCAGCCCATCGAGGCAGGACCATATACTGCGCATGACGGAAATCCGGAACATATTCTGTCCACAGATTCGCCTGTACACCAAGAATATGCCTGGCCTGCTCGGCATTGAGCTCAGCCGGAACCGGATTATACATATAGACGTTCTCTACAGGAGTATAACCGCCGATTGCCAACGGTTCTTTAGACACGTCCTTTCCCTGATAGAAATCGAAATACAGACAAGACTTCGGAGTCATAATCACATCATGCCCTGCCTTGGCAGCCTCGATACCACCTTTTTCGCCCCTCCATGACATGACAATCGCACCCGGAGCGACCCCACCTTCCAGAATCTCATCCCAGCCGATCACCTTGCGACCTCTCTCCCCCAGATACTCAGTCACATGCTTCATGACATAACTCTGGAGTTTCTGCTCCTTCGTGTGAACCCCGTCATCAGTCAATCCGAGTTTCGATATAAGTGCCTGGCATTTAGGACAATGCTGCCACTTCGTCTTAGGGCATTCGTCACCTCCTATATGTATATATTCTGACGGGAACATCTCCAGGACCTCATCGAAAACATTGTCAAGGAACTCGTAAATCTTCGGATTTCCGGCACAGAGCACATCATCAGAAACACCCCAGGTCGTCCAGACCTCGTAAGGGCCTCCTGTGCAGCCAAGTTCAGGATATGAGGCCAATGCAGCCAGCATATGTCCTGGAAGATCAATCTCAGGAATTACATTGATATGACGCTTAGCCGCATAAGAGACGATATCACGAATCTGCTCCTGAGTGTAATATCCGCCATGCACTTTTCCGTCATACCTCTTCGGGACATCAGTGGAATTGCCGATGATAGTCTCTTTTCTCCATGCACCCACCTCAGTCAGCCTTGGATACCTCTTTATCTCCACTCTCCATCCCTGGTCCTCAGTCAGATGCCAGTGCAGCATATTCATATTGTGCAACGCCATCATGTCGATGTAAGTCTTGACCTCATCGACAGTGAAAAAATGACGGCTCACATCAAAGTGGGCGCCACGATAGCCGAAAGCCGGCTCATCCTCGATCTTCACCGCAGGAAGCGAAGGGTCCGAAGCAAGACACTTGCGAAGGGTCTGAGCCCCGTAAAAGACGCCCGCAGAAGAACCGCCCCTGATAGAAACGCCATCAGAACCGATTGTCAGCTCATAGCCTTCCTCCGGAAGTTTTTTGTCAATGTCAATGCTTATCTCCTTCTTAGAAACCGGCTTGACAGCAACGGCCAGTCGCTTTCCCGTTTCCTCGGCAATATAATCCGACAAGAATCCGGCCTCATTGAAAAGAGCAGAATCCGGCAGAGAAATCAGCGTATTGTCATTGATAAGAAATGAGCCTCTTCCCGCAGTCATCGTTTTCGGGGTAGGGACGATTCCATAAGATATTTCACTTTGACTATTACATGAAACAATGCCGATTCCGGCAGCCAACAACGGCATCAGTGACAGACACTTCATCTTGTTTGCAGTTTTAAATGTTACTACTCGAAAGAGGCTTGTCGCAAGTCCTTTCCGAAGACAAAAGTAGTACATTTTTCGCTATTTTTTCATTTTTCTTATTATTTATCCGATAATTTGTAAAAAATTTCATAAATTTGAAAAATCAATAACTCAAGCAGCGCAAGCACTAAACTTGAGCATATACAACACCGCCCGGCCTGCCGCTTCAAATTGGCAGGCCGAGCAAAAGAATGAATAGTATCATGGCAGAAGGTTTTCTCAGTAATGTAAATGAAAAGAACGCAGTGCTTAAACAGAGAATCCTCAGTTTATGTATCGCGGACGGTGATTACAGCATATCTGATTTCAGCAAAGAGCTGGACAGCAGCATTCCGACAATCACGAAACTTGTATCCGAACTGATCGAGGCAGGATACCTGAAAGATCTCGGCAAGGCCGGAATTTCCAGCGGCCGCAGACCGAGCATCTACGGACTGAATCCGGACGCAGGATATATTGTCGGCATGGATGTCAGAAGGTATCACATAAGCGTCGCAGTAACAGACTTCAAAGGAAAGATTGTCGATTCCCAATCGGATATTCCATTTGCATTGACAAATACAGTGGAATCTTTCCACGACCTGTGCAACTTCATTCTCAAGCATATAACCAAACTCGGCATAAAGAAAGAGCAGGTTCTCTCTTACGGACTGAACCTGACGGGACGCGTAAATCACGTGACAGGTTATAGTTATTCCTATTTCATCGGAGAGGACAAGCCTATCGCGGCTACAATGGAAAGCTTCCTCGAACGCCCTGTATATATCGAAAATGACTCCAGGGCCATGTGCTTCGGAGAATATCGCGCCGGTATCGGCAAAAATGAGCAGAACATGATTTTCATCAATGTCAGCTGGGGTCTGGGAATGGGCATGATAATGGACGGAAAGCTGTACTACGGAAAATCAGGGTTCTCAGGTGAAATCGGACACGTTCCACTACTCTCAAACGACATAATCTGCCAATGCGGAAAGGTGGGTTGCCTCGAGACCGAAGCCTCAGGCTCTGCACTCCACAGGGAGTTCATAGAGAAACTCGCAGCAGGCAGGGCATCCATACTCTCTGAAAAATACAGAAAAGGAGAAGAAATCACCATTGAAGACATTACAGACGCATTAGCAGACGAAGATATGCTGGCAATCGAATGTATTGAGCATGTCGGCAAGACATTGGGAAAAGCATTGGCCGGACTCATAAACATCTTCAATCCGGAGCTCGTCGTCATCGGCGGAAGACTCAATGTCACGGGCGATTATCTCCTGCTGCCTATCAAGAGCGCAATCAACAAATATTCGCTCAATATGGTAAGCAAGGATTCAAGGATTGAAATGTCCAAGCTGGGCAAGAACGCGGGACCTATCGGAGCCTGCATGCTTTCAAGAAGCCGTCTCCTTGGCCTGATGTAAACAATTTCAAAATATCTAACAGGCTGAGTATTGGATTATTGCGGACGAATTTGTAGCTTTGGATTTGATTCACCTATAATATTTATCAATTATGAAAGCTACAAGAATCCTAAGCGCCATAGTTATCGGCGCATTCGCAGTTTTCTCATTTTCATGCAAGAAAGATTCTCCAACTGCGCCGGATACCCCAGGACCGAAACCTGAAAATCCTGACGAAACAGTCGTGCCTGCACCGGTCCCTATGGACACACTAGTCTATGCCTTTGGTCAGGAAGCGGTCAAGGACCAGACATATTACTATGCCACGATCTGGAAAGACGGCAAGAGAACCCTGCTCTCTGACGGCAAATATGACGCCTTCTGCAACGCCGCATTCGCAGACAACGAATATCTGTACGTGGTAGGCTGCGAGGCTACCGGCGACCTGATAGACGACGGATTCTATGAACCGTACAATGCCAACAGAGGCGTCCTCTGGAAAGTCAAGATCGGGGATGAGACAAATGTGACCAAGACCAATCTCAGCGACGGAAAATACAACACATCCCCCATAGCAGTCACAGTAGTGGACGGAAAGGTCTATGCCGCAGGCTTCGACACGCCGAAGTTCGACAGAAGAGTCATCATGTGGTCAGACGGACGGCAGGAATATCTTACTGACGGAAGTTCTGACGCCCTCGCGTATTGCATCTGCGCAGATGGAAAAGACATATATGTAGGCGGTTACATCCAGCCGGCAGACAACAAGTCGGGCGGAATCGCGACAATCTGGAAGAACGGCGTCGCACAAAGCCTGACGGACGGAAGCACAGTGGCGAAGGTCAATGCTATCTGCGTGGACAACGGCAAGGTCTATGCGGCCGGAGCGGAAAAAGTATCTGGCGGACGCTGGAAGGGAGTCCTCTGGATAGACGGCAAAGCACAGTATTTCACGGAAGAGGCCGGCACTGAAGTCTGCGGACTTTACGTTAAAGACGGAAAGTATGTCATCTCAGGGAACATGACCGGAACAGGTTCTGCCAGCGACATTTCCGTCTATGTATGGACCAATGACGGTGCGACCAAGATTTCCTCCGGCGATGTGTGCCAGGGCACAGGTCTGTCTGTCGTAGGTAAGGATGTCTATGTATGTGGCAATCAGTTCATTGGCTATACAGAAGACTACACGGAAATCTATAACGGATATCTCTGGAAAAACGGCGAACTTCAGACTCTGGAAGTAGAAGCCCAGGACTACTCGCTCTGGGGAGTGACTTTCGCATCAGTTCCTAAGAATAAGCCAGAATAATCACCGGACAATCAGTTGTACAGCTCAGGCCCAACTATCTGCAGGACTTGAGCTGTTTTTCGATTTCCATACGCTCCGACTCCTTCATCGGAAGGGTCAATGCCTTCTGCAGGCAACTGGAAGCCTCATCCCCACGACCCACGGAAAGATAATAATGGCTAAGGGTCTTGTAAGTATTATAATATTCCGGATTCAGGGAAACATACAACTTCAATGAATCATCAGGAAATGGCAGTCCGAGATGGGCAGCTTTCTGAATCACATACGTCATGCGCTTAAACTCCAGGACATTCCTAAATTCCTGAGAATGCACGAATGAATCCTCAGGAATTTCATCGGAAACGGATTCAATGTCAGAAGAAAAATCAGAAGAGAATACCTTTTCCAAGTCATAGCAGACGAACTTTCCACACTGCCAAGGCGAAGTGGACACCCATATTTTCCTCTCCTCAGGGCGAAAAATCACAGAGTGCATCGCCAGCAGCTGATTGATAGCCAGTTCATTGCAATAACCTACAGACTTGCCGCCCTCACCTCGCATATCACGTAAGATGCAGGCAGCCGAGGCTACTGAAACACGGCCGGCAGAATCGAGAAGTTCCTCTACCCTGCGGAAACGATGCATGCTGTCCGACATACGGATATTCTCGACATTGACAGGATCATCCTTGAAAAGGTTTGACTGATAATGGTTTGTGCAAATGATTCTGGTTACTGAAGAATCAGATGCGGCCGGATCGTACAACGCCATTGAAGACGGAGTCTTTTCAATAATTGCCACCCTCCTGTCATTGACAGAACCCACCATTATCGACTCTGAAACGAAGGTGCTGTACTCCCCCGCGATTTTCCATGCCTCCTCAATGGTGGAGGCATATTGGAGTATTCGCTTGGTCAATATCGATATCGGAGTGGCAGACATCGTAGGCACCTCAAGCTTGGAGGCATTGATAGTTACGGTCAGGCCCTCGGTGTTCATTCCCGAAAGGACACCCAACATTCCCGGCCAGGTAACAGAGACATAAGCATAACCAGAGTCAGGTTTCTCAAAGAGTATCAGTTTGTTACGGGCAAAATCCTCACCCATGTAAAAGTCGAAGTTACGCCCGATTATCATCGATGAATCCTCAGAATCCTTGCCCCAGGCGGCAAAAGAAGTGCATCCGACAAGCATGTAATCCTGCATGACGTGACCGATGTCGTGGGCCGAATGGTACTGCATCTGCCTCTCGTAAGGATTTCCGAAATCGTCGAATTCATGGGTACATGAGGCAGACATAGCCTTGATTTCCTGACGATATTCCAGAGGGACGCTCTGCCCCAGACGCCTGTTGAAAATCGTGATAAAGTAATGCAGAAAATCGCGATAACGCTTGCTGGGAACCATCTCGAAAAGTTTGTCAGTAAAAGCCTTTTCCTGTATATAAAGCAGGTCAGGAGCCAGCTTGCCGATTGCCTCTCCCCTCTCGAATGCGGAACCGGAAACCTTCATCTCCCAGAGCCCTTCCGCATTGATACGCAATGCATTGTCCTTCCATCTGCGGAGGCTGTCGGACACGATTTCCGCATTCCCTTCCGTAGGCGAAAACTCCGGCTCATCCAGATCCGCAGTCGCATGAAGCGCCACACAGACAGTTGCAAGCACCAGGGTTACAGCCAGAATACAGGCAAGACCCCACAAGAGCAGTTTGAGAAATAACTTGGCAAAACGTGACATAACTTCATCTAAAACTTCAATATATAGAATGTATTGGAAGTGACAGCATCATTGGAACGGACAGTCATCTTCAATCCGACCGTAGAGGCAATTGTTTCCATTCTTGAATGGGATATGAAATTCAGTTCGCCCTGAGTACGGTTGAATGCAAGAATACGGGTGGAGAACACTTCGCTCAATGCAGTAACTTTCTGTCCCTTCGCATTTTCCGAATCAGAATCGCGCACCAGAATCATACCTCCCAGCAACAGTTTTTCAGCACATCTTCTTATCAATGCCTCCTGCGCCTGTGGATCGAGATAATGCAGCATATCGCTGATTACAAACGCATTGCTCTCAGGAAGTTCACATTCTGACGCATTGCCGCACCTGAACTCGAGATCCGGAAGATTCTTCAGAAGCCAGGAGTTCTGCGCAACTGCTATCTTGTCAGCATCATAGTCAATGCCGATAATCCGTCTCTCCGGACAATACATGGAAAGCATGAAATCCATCTGTCCCATGCCGCAGCCTATATCGGTTATCCTGCCCTCTCTTGGAAGGACAGAGTGGAAAAACGAGTAACTGTCCTCCATCTTGGTCTTGACCTTCACATACCACTCAGTCACAGGACCTTTGTATATATAGGAAGAGACCAGAGCCTTACGGAAATACGGATTCACAGGGCTGTCATACTTCCTGCACAATTCAGCATATTCCGCCTTCACAATAGCAGATATACGGGACGTAAGTTCATGATACTCAACGCCGGCAGACTGGACAGGCGGCAGGATTTCAGTAACGGCAATGCCTTCCGTCATATTGAAGCCCTGATTCTTCGGAGCAATTCTCCAGTTGCCATAGAATACCACAGGTATGACAGGAACTCCGACCTGCGATGCAAGATAGAAAGCTCCCTTATGGAACCTCTTGATTTTGCCGTTCAAGGATCGTGTCCCCTCAGGGAAAACAGCAAGACACCAGCCGTCTGCCACATCCACGCGCAATCTTTCAAGAGACTTCTCATAGCCTTCAGAACGGCTGTAATAGCCTAGGAATCTGGAAATCACCCCGAACAGTGGAGAAGTCAGCACCCAGTCGGCCACCATAAACTTCACCTTCGGGAAGGTCGCCAGAATCATTATTATGTCCAGAGAAGACTGATGATTTGCGACAATGACTCCCGCCTCGCCATTCCAGCTTCTAATCAGTTCTCCGTCAGGTCCGATACGCTTAGGATGAACGAACGCAGCATAGCCTACCAGAATACGGCATGCCCTGTGCAGCATCCAGCCGATTGCAGCCTGTCTTGAACTCTTCTTTGCTGGAACAAGCATGGCCACGAAACTAAGCAGCATGATGAATGCACTGCCAAGCACAGGAGGTATGTAGAAAACGATATTGCGCAGAATAGCCCAAAGCGTGAACGGCGGACGTCCCTGCGAGGTAGGTTTCGTAACAAAGGCATTGAAAATCACCGGCTCTGCAGTATAGGCGACGAGCACTACGGCGAACATTCCGAGAATTGTTATAATCGCGATGGAATGAAGTGCCGGATGGCGGGCAAAGACCAGTGCTCCGATTCCCACTATCATTGTAAAGGCAGAGAAGAATATCGCCGTCTTGTGAGGGTCAAGTAACTTCTTGCCGGTCTTGTACTTATAGAGAAGGCCCTCCATGATGAAGATACTGAAATCGTCTCCCATACCGAAAATGAAAGTGGACAGGATGATGTTCACTATATTGAACTGGACTCCCAGCATACCCATAATTCCCGTGATTATCACCCAGCTGATAGCCATAGGGAGGAAACTCAGCAAGGCCAGTTCCAGACGACCGTAAGAAAGCCAGAGAACGAAGAAAATCAGGAACGAGGAGATGAATAGTATCAGATAAAAGTCATTGTTGATTCCCTCTGCAGCCTTTCCCGCAAAATATCCCTGGTCGAAAATCACGACATCATGGTCATCCGCAAACCTCGCATACACTTCGTCAATGTTTTCCTTGTCCATTGTCACCTGAGTGATGAACATCTTCAAGTCATCGGAAGCGCCCACCCAGCTGGTAAATGCCTCAGGGACAGACTTGTCGCTGAAATAATCCAGAGGTTCATACTTCCTGGAGAGCCTTGCAAGAGCACCGTCGAATGCATCTTCCCGGAATCCGTAACGAAGGGCGGCAGCCCTGACCTCGGCAGTCAGTTTCTCGACACGTTCATCGCTCCACCAGGCATTCCATTTGGCTATTCTTGCCTGCTGTTCCTCCGGACCGCAAATAAATGAGTCACCGTCTGAGAAACCCTCCACAAGGCCTTCAACTCGCATTGACTCAAGCTTTTGCGAAGTGTTTCCATAGGTTTCGTATGCCTCTTCTGCAGTTCTGCCTACGCTTACGAACATAACTGTCTTCATGCTGTCCGCAGTTTCCGCTGTAAGTATCTGTTCGGCTTCCTTGAGTTTAGGCTCCCAGTAAGTCAGCCCCATCATATCACTCTCGAAGCCGACTTTTGTGGACATATAAACACAAACAGCCGTCAGAACCACAAGCGCTCCCTTCAGCCACTTATTCTTGTCATACGGATAAGAACTTATCTTTTCAATGACGCGGAGCACTCTCCCTTCTCGCAGATCCGCCTGTCCCACAAGGAATTGCGGAAGAAAGACAAGACAGAAAAGCATTGTTCCGACCAGGGTCAATGCTGCAAAGAGTCCGAAGTCCTGGAGAAGTCCTGACGAGGTGAAAAGCAATCCGGCAAACGCACCGACTGTAGTCACGCTCCCGATTATCAATGGATTACAAAGTTCATCAAGCAGCTGAGGTATGTCATGCACATAGTTCTGATGAGCCAGCAGATGAATGGAATAACTCAGGGCGATACCCATGATGGCAGCACCCGCACCCACTGCAATTCCCGAAATGCTTCCGCACAGCAGCCATGACATGGCCAAAGCGAAGATTGCTCCATATAGTACGGGACAGAGTATCAGGAAGATGGAACGCCTGCGCTTGAACACGGCAAGTATAAACAGGACAATGATAATCAGTGCAACAATGGAAGTGGAATAAGTATCGCGCTTAATCTGTCTCGCATTATAGACACTCATTACAGGGCCGCCGAAATAATGCATCCTGACCGTCGGAAATTCCTTCGACAATGTATCCAGGGCGGCATCTATAACATTGACAAGCTTGTCATTACGTCCTGTCTCTCCGGACGCGAAGGCTGGCTCAATAAATGACAACATTGTCTTTCCCCCGGGCGTGAAAACATGTCCGTCACGGATGACATAGTCTGTGGCGGGATTGAGCCTGGAGGTTCTGGACATGACACTGCCTGCGATTGCCAGCGGGTCTGCCATGATATAGTCTTTCATCGCAAATCCTGCCGGCGAAATCAGATTTATGTAATCATTCATTATCGCCGAATCCACCGCCTCAGGAGAATCCAGTTCAGAAAGACGCTCATAATCGGAGTCTTCCATAAATGACGGCAGATGGTCAAGCACGAAATTGATCATCCCTGCAGCATCAGCCTGACCGATGCTCCCTACATATTTGTCGATGATTCTGTCCTCTCCGCCAAGTATCTCCCCGAGCCTGTCCGAAGCTAAATAAAGGCTGTCAAGCGTCTCGGCTTCAGGCACTTCGGATGTATCAGCAGCATTGAACATGACGATAATCTTGTCGCTCACTTTCAGGTGCGAAAAGACATCAGCCATGTTGGCCGTGTTCTTGGACGACGGAAAGAATGAGGTGATGTTTTCTTCGAATTGTATTCTGGAGGCCATCAGGACAAGCACGGCAATGCTGGCGAACAATGACGTCCAGAAAGCAGCCCGATGGTTTCTGAACCAATAATATAGTCTTATGAAAAATCTGGACATCTTACTGAGGATTTGACGGTCGGCGGAAAAACGAGAGCAGCAACATTGACACGACCCAACACAGAACAGCCAGCACTATTCCGAAAATGATACTTCCGAAAATATACTGGACAAGAATATCGCCGATGGACGTCATGTCGATCTGCCGGAACGAAATTATCACCGGCTGGCCCAGCAGTTTGCAACCAGTCCAATAACCGCCGAAAATGATGAACGGAATCAGCGGAGGAAGGCTGATATTTGCCGCCACCAATGTTATGACTTTATTGAGTTTTAAGATGTGTGCCAATGCAAACGCACAAATCATCTGATATCCCCAAATCGGCATCACTCCCATGAAAACGCCGAACCCGATAGCCGAAGCAATACGTGCATTGCTTTCAGGCGAATGGATTATATTCCTGTCAATGAAAGACTTGATGTTCTTCCACGAAAGTTTCCTGAAAAAATTCGCCGGCCATCTCCAGAGCAGGCAATACAGGACAAGAAGAGTATTCAGAATACTGATCTTGGTGAAGTCCCGGAATGGTCTGAAATGCGAAACCCGCTCTCCTTCAGGCGGATAATATACACGCACAGGTATATTCTTCACCGGAACACCCCTCCATGCCGTAAAGACAAGCATTTCCAGTTCGAATTCATATCCACCTGTCAGAAGATGCGACCCGAGCGAAATCTTGTCCAGCGGATAGGCCCTGAAACCTGACTGCGTATCTTCCAGACGGACACCCGTTTCAAGTCTGAACCAGAAATTCGAGAACCGATTGGCAAAGGTATTCTTGCCAGGCATACCATCGGCATTGAGGTCACGCGCACCTACCAGCAAAGTCCCGGGATTCTGCTCAATGGCATCCACAAACTTCGGTATATCAGACGGATAATGCTGTCCGTCAGAGTCCATTGTTATCGCATACCGGAATCCGAGTCTTTGCGCATAAGCCATCCCGCACTGAAGGGCAACGCCTTTCCCCTGGTTACGTTCCTGTGTCAATGACCTGATACGTTCTCCGAAAGAGCTGATTATCTGAGCGGTCCCGTCAGTGCAGCCGTCATTGACAACAATTATATCTCTGCAATACTCTAGTGCTTCATCAATGACAGACGCCAGCGTCCCGGCATTGTTGTATGTCGGTATTATCACGCAGCATCTCAGGGTCCTTAGCCTCTCAATGCAATTTTCGGTTTTGGCTTGAGTTCCGTCGTTCATCTGATTCTCAGTCAAAGTTTATGGTTTTTCTCAGTTTCATCGCCAGAAATGACGCAAATGGCTTTCCCGAAAGGAATTCAGCAGCTGAATTCATTGTGTATGAATCCTTTGTCAATGTCATGTCAAAGAGTGTCATTCCGAAATATGTAGTCCCGATTACTCTCACTGTATCAACAGACTCCTTCCTTGCCACCATCAGACCGGAGAGTTCCCTTCTCCCTGCTTTCAGTACGAAATCATAGCAGTTTTCAGGCATAGAGGCCTGATTTCCAGCAGATTCCGACATTGACAATTCCACTGTTTCTACCGCCTCGGAAATAAGCAGCCGAGGCATACAGGATCCCATTGTCAATGCTGCACTAGCGCACGTCAAAAACAGCAACAGGTATCGTCTCATTGAATTTCTTTTCAGAAAAAACATATCCGGTATAGTCAGTTTCATTTTCGTACATAACCAAGCGGTTCACTGAGTAGTCTTTTTTGTCCAAATATATTTCCATCTTGAAGATATAGTTCCTGACTGTCTGACTCTGAGGCGTTATGGTAATCAGAAAGTCAGACTTGGACTCCATGACTACAGTCTTGAATCCCGAGCCCATGGCACTGAGATTTCCAGTCATGCAGGCAGCTATAAGCGAACTCATCTGATCCATCATAGGGTTTCCTTTGGCGCTTATGACATTGGCCTTGCCATTGCTGACCGTCTTTATCCTGTCACCGGCAATCGTAATGCGATATTTTGCAGGTGTCTGATAGTCAAGGCAGATGCTGTTCGGTTTCTGCCAGTAAAAGCGTCCCTCCGACTTCACGATGCGGCTGAAAACGCTGAGAAATTTTTCCTGGATGAATTTCGTCTGAATCGAAGTAACAGCCGAAGTCCTGGTCATCAGTTCCTTACGGAATGCCTGCTCGTCTTTCACAGGTCCATATCCGGCGTTGTTGCCTGCCCTCATTGACGTTACCGCCATCAGGCACGACAACAGAAATATTGCGATTTTTCTCATATAGTCAATCTATTAAGTGCATGGACAGCAACCTGCTGGCTGGCACTGGTTCTAAACTTACAAATATAGTGAAACGGCACCAAAGAATAAAATTCATGGTGCCGAAATAAATCGGAAAAACGTTCATGTATTTTGAGAGAAGTCAGTTTTGAGTTAACTTTGCAGTTCGTAAAAACAATAAGCTATGAAAATAGAGCTCGACGTTCACACTCATACAGTGGCCTCAGGCCACGCATACAGCACGATTCAGGAAACCGCACAGGCTGCCGCTGAAAAAGGACTGAAAATATTGGGCATCACGGAACATGGCCCGAGTATTCCCGGCACATGCCACCCGCTGTATTTCAGGAACTTGCATTGTGTTCCACGCGAAATGTATGGTGTCCACCTGATGCTTGGTGCAGAGCTCAACATCCTAAATACAAAGGGAGACATTGACCTTGACGAATTTCATTGGCGCATGCTCGACATCCGCATTGCCGGTATCCACAGCCTCTGCTGGGAAGGAGGCACGAAGGAGGAGAACACCGAAGGTGTTGTCAATGCCATGAGAAATCCTTTTGTCCAGATTATCAGCCACCCGGGAGACGGAGTTGCAGAACTGGATTTCGAAAGACTGGTCCAGGTCTCCAAAGAGACCCGTACAATATTGGAAGTCAATAACCACACATTGGCTCCTGCCCGCCATAAGGCTTCATTTGCCGTGCCGAACAATCTGGAAATCCTTAGACTCGCCAAACAATATGAAGTGCCAATCATTCTCGGCAGCGATGCACACGTTTCGACCATGGTAGCCAAGTATGATTATCTGGAGCCACTTCTGGCCGAGACAGAATTCCCTGAGGATCTGATACTTAACACAAGCGCAGAACGCTTCCTGGAATATCTCAAGAAAATCTAGGGGAACTATATACGTGATGGCAACTAGAAGCCTTGTTTCAAGGACAAACAATGCAGTGGCTTATAAGAAATAAGGGGCGAAATTCAGTAATAATGTAAATTGTTACGGATATTACAAACATTCTCCGTAACTTTTAACTCGAATTTTTCTTTATTCTCAATAAGTCGTTGTACCTTTACACGCAAATAGGAGTAACATGGATAGAAGTACAATCATTGACATGCTACAACAGCGAGGCGGGTTCATCACTACAGGCGAAGTGAAAAGCCGTGATGAATATGAACAGCTTCGCCGTGCGACAGAAGACGGAACGCTTGTGCGGCTTCGCAATGGTGTTTATGTGGAAATGTCAGCATTGGCAAATAACATGATAGATGTGGAACGTATAGTTCCGCATGGAGTGCTTTGCCTATACAGTGCTTTTGCTCATTATGGACTTTCCACACAAGTGCCTTCCGCTACTTGCATTGCCATTGAAGCCAAGCGAAAGGTGCGCTTGCCTGATTATCCTCCCATTGACCTCTATTATTGGAAAAAGGAGAATTTGGAGTTTGGTATAATCAAAAAGTGCATATCGGGATATGACGTACTCATTACAGATATGGAGCGAACTGTCTGTGATGCTGTAAAGTATCGAAACAAGATAGGACTTGACGTTTGCGGTGAAGTGATAGACAACTATCTCAAAAAAGAAAACCGCAATATATCGCTACTCCATGAATACGCACAAAAACTAAGGGTAAAAAACATATTGACAACATATTTGGAGACAAGACTATGACAAAAAATATAGGGAAGTCCATCTCGGCAAAAAGTCTCAAATAATGCCAACGTGTTTCTAATCAATGCAATTTAAAAACATATGTAATAGTTCCTTGTTGGAGTAAAGGTGCTTCGTCATCGGAATTGAAGCGAGTTGCAAGTGCAGCTTTTCTGGCCGAACGCCATAGTTCGGAATTATTAACGGTAGTTCCCCCTGCCCCTGGTTCTACTTTTACGACGTCCCCATATTTGTCAACCCATATAGACACAACAACAGTCCCAGACTCTTTGACATTGTATTCCGGTTTTGCAATTGTCCCCACAACAGTTCGCCCTTCCAGAATGATACCGTTTGATGAAGAGACCTCTACCATTGGCGACAAATTGTTCTTGCACTCAAATTCGTATCCGGAATATACTATAAAAGACGTGCTGCCTATTTCATAATAGCTCAGATTTTCATTATCTTCCATCCGAAACCTAATCTCCGTGCATTTAAATTTAGGATCATATATCCCTTCTCTCGCGTCTTTGATATTGACCACTTGATCTCCAAACCGAAACGAAGTCGTACTTTTAACAATGATATTGCACGGCCAGTTCTCTTTCCGTATGTCCGAATAATTATATTTGACGGACTGAATGACAAGAGTGTCAGACTGAACAGGAGGCTGTAATTGTCCATGGGCGACAACGCTTAAGCATAAAGCAACAATAACCAAATAAAACTTTTTCATCTCATGCAAGTTTAATGTTCGATAGAATATCCCAAAAATAACTAAAATAATCTGTATTTTCGCTAAAGTCTCAAGGGCAAAGTGAAACCGGACTAAAGCCTATGGCGTCAGCTGTCTTTCCTCTTGGACAGGCCCATATGGAAAGACTTACATAGGAAGCGGCATGTCATAATGGTAGCCGGCAGCGTCCAGAAGATCTAGCAGTCTGGAAACCAGTACTGATTCGCCCTGAAGACGGTCATGGAGAAGGATTACGGAACCTGGCTTAAGTTGGCGTATGATTCTGTCCAGAACCAGATTTCGCGATTTGTCATCCTGATGATAATCCCTTGTATCTAAACTGCGCACAGACCAGCCGACAGTTTCCAGGCCAAGTTTCTTGACCGCATAGGCTATTGTCGGATTCACGACTCCGAAAGGGGGACGGAAGAGGCGGACATCCCTACCGGACAATCTGTCCAAGATAGACTTGCACTCAGCAATATCATTGACCATGAGCCTTTTGGAATAGAGAGGAAAGGTATTGGCATGGCTGAAAGTATGAATTCCGACCGAGTGCCCCTCGGCCAGAATACGACCGACCAAAGGCTCCTGCCCAGTCACATTCTTGCCGATGATAAAGAACGTTGCCACTGCACCCCTAGCCTTGAGGACATCCAGAACAGCCTCAGTTTCAGCACCTGCCGGCCCGTCATCGAAGGTCAGATAGACGACCTTGTCGGCTGTTTTCGCACGGCAGAACGCCTTGAGATACACGCCTGATTTTATACTTGCAGACGCCCATACGAGGAATGCAAGAATCAGGATACAGGTCAATGTCAGAAGTACGGGGAACATAACTACTCCGCCTCCGCTCGCAAAAGAATCATCTGCCCATCGGCATTGACATCATCCTTCACGAGGATGCACGTTCCAGGATGGAGTGAAGCATTGGAAAGAAGGAATCTGGACATTACTACCGGCATCATCGTCATGAATGCGCCAACTTCATGTATATAGCTGCTGCACAAGACATTGACAACTTGAGAAGCCGCACAGGCATTGACAAAATCATTGACAGGGACTGATGATGGAGCGATTCCGAGGAGTCGGTATGAAGTAGTTTCAGGACGCACTCCCGACACTACAAACGAGCTCGCGCCCTCGCCCAACGGCATTGACTCATAGATTCCCATATAGCGTCTGAGCCGGTCAACTGTCTCGGTAACTTCATCGAAGGAGCCGACAAGGACAGACTTCGACGGGTCTTCGCAGAGCAACATTGACGCATCTGTCAATGCCGCTGACAATCCGGCCCCGCGCTGCACGTAAGTCATGTTGTATGCACGGATTTTTCTTATCAATGCTATATAACCTGAGGCTGTATTGAAGGTAGATTGCATGAAAGGCGACGGATTCAGAAGATCCGGCATATCCAGCATATTGTCAGCGAATGAGATAGTGTCCTTCATGAATCCCATTCCGGTAAATGTCACGATACCCGCAACATCAGATGAGTCAATGCCTTCCAGTGACTTGAGTCCGCAGCAGACAGCCATCTTCAGCAGTCGTCCCATCCTTCTTCGCAGATTGGCCTCCTTGATAACAGGCTTATAGTCAGGTTCTTCTGCCATTATCGGAGACTCTGGAGCATTGACGGAATCATTTCCATTGCCGCTGATGACATTGAAAGAAGACAGCCAACAAGGGACAGGCGGTATGATAATTTGACTACACATCTTCTGAAATGGTTGAAAATATGAGGGATACACAATTGCCGCTGAAACCGAATGCGGAACTCAACACATGTCGCGGAGAGATTTCGCCTCCGTAATATGGAACGAGTCCGGTCTCAGGTATCGGAGTCACTTCACGGCAAGATTTCATGAAAGAGAAGTCATTGTCTGCCAATGCTTTACAGCACAATGCCGCTTCGATTCCTTCTGACGCGCCCAAAGTATGGCCGAAGTAAGGCTTCATGGAACTGAACGGAGGGACCTGGCCTCCGAATACGCGTAGCATCGCGTTGCTCTCCGCAAGGTCATTGATTTCGGTTCCTGTGCCATGAGTATTGACAAAACCTATATCTGACGGGGTCAGACCGGCCTTTCCGATTGCAGAAGACATTGACAATCCCGGTCCTGTGCCTTCTGGTGTGCTTGCTGTCTGATGATAAGCCTCATTTGCATTGCCCCAGCCGGAAAGCCGGCACATCGCACCGTCACTGACTGTGGAAAGAACAAGATAACCGGCACCTTCGCCGAGATTAAGCCCAGCACGCGAAGCATCGAAAGGACGACAGATTTCCGAGTCAAGGATACGGAGGGAATTGAAGCCGTTCAATGTAAAACTGCACAATGCATCTGTTCCGCCTGCTATCACAATGTCCGCAAGACCTGCCTCGATGAGACGTGCACCATACATGATGGCGTTACCCGCAGCAGAACATGCTGTACTGATGGTAGTTACAAATGAAAATTCAGGCAAAAGGCTTCTGCAGAACGCGGCCATGGCATCGGTCACAGCCCCGGGTGAATGCATGCGGAGGTAATCCAGATCCCCATCTTCAGGGTCCTGACGATGAGCTCTCCAGAATACCTCGCTGAGGTCCATTCCACCGACAGAAGTTCCGTTGATGAACGCAATGCGGGGACTGCCCCCGAACAAATGCCCGGATTTCACACTCTTCACGGCCTCGGACAATGCGCACAAGCCCAGCAGCGCTGTCCTGCTGATAATGATTTCCGATGCTATGCCAAGTTGCGACTTAAGTTCAGCATCAGATGCAGACACCTCAGCCACAGGCAGTCCAAGAGAAGTTTCGAATCGCTTTGCCGCACCATGATGCAAGATGCCTGAAGACACATAGTTCTTCACGCATCCTATCGAAGTTCCGGCAGCAGAAACGACTCCCGCGCCATTGACATATATCCTCCGCCCGGGCATCTTACTTCCGGTTTGCCGTGATATAGTCAGCCATTGTCTTGACCGAATGGAACACCTGCTTTCCCTCAGCAGGATTCTTCAGTTTGATGCCGTATTCCTTGTCCAGAAGAAGGATAATCTCCAGAGCATCAATAGAATCCAATCCCAGTCCTTCATCTCCGAAAAGAGGAGCCTCCGGATCGATGTCTTCTGATTTCACTTCTTCAAGGTTAAGCGCTTCAATGAGCTGCGCCTTCAGTTTTTCTATGAGTTCTTCCATTTTATTCCATTGTTTCAGTTCTTGCCGGCCACAGCAAGTTCTTACTCGCAAGCCGACCAAAGTTCAAATTTAGCGAAATATTCTCCATTCAGAAAATCAAGATGCCCGATGATGCAATATCGCAGGTCGGATGCCCCCGCCATCAATGAAGCATAATGTTTCAGATCCGACATTGTCCTGTCATCAGACCAGAACCACGTATTTTCCCCCTTGATATGATGCCTGATAGAGATTTCCCCTGCCGCGACATTCGGAAGCGTATATACGAACACTGCCGGACTCGATGCCGCATCTCCTTCTTTGTCAATGATTTGCTGATGTTTCATATCAGTATCCAGGCAGCCGTACTTGCCGGACAGGACCATTCCGCATTCCTCTTCGCCGAATTCTATCCCGTCCAGCAGCCAGGCAGCTGCTACATATCCGAGTTTGCACAAGTCGTCCATCTTGTAGAACTTCATATTGTTCTCCCCTCTCGACTTGAATGCTTCTCTTATGAAAGTTCCGAAATCGGCAGACTTATCCGTAAAAACTGCACTGTCATCGACAAGAACCTCTCCTGCATTGACCTCTACTGTCCTGAATCTCTGCATTTTGCGCGGACTGGCTTCGCGAAGACACGGTACCGGTCCCGCTTCAGGAGACGATGTGAGCAGGACTGCGGCATTGGTTCCGCCGAAACCGGATGCAGTCTTGAGACAATGATTGATTTTGCCGGCAGGGCTTGACAGGACCAAATTCTTCGTTATCAATCTGTTGGATGCGCACACATTGAGAGGCACACTTACTCCGGACTGTTCATATCCCTTGGTCCCGGCGATTATGCCCTCCTGGATTTCCGCTGCCGCAATTATGGTTTCAATGACACCGGACGCTCCCATCGTATGTCCGAAATAAGGCTTCAGACTCTGAACCGGAACAGCCTGGACTCCGGCAAGACAGGCGGCCTTGGACTCCATCTCGTCATTATATGCGGTAGCCGTTCCATGCATCTGCAGAAGGTCGATTCCGGCAGCATTGACCCCGGCCTCCTTCATTGCATTGCGCATGGCGAAAAACAGCCCGTCACCGGTCCTGGACGGCCCTGAAATATGATTCGCGTCGTCCGAAACCGAACCTCCGTCTATGCTCACATATCCCGATTCAGAATCCAGACCGCAACTCCACATGACCGGATTCGATGTCAATGCAATTGCTCCGGCGGCTTCTCCGAGATTCAGTCCGCACCTGGATTCGTCATAAGGACGGCAGAAATCCGGACTGAGTGATTTGAATGAAGCGAATCCGCTGGTAATGAAGCGGTTCTGCGTATCTGCCCCGACCACGATAACCATGTCATAATCCCCGACAAGCAACATTCTTCGCGCAGCCACTATGGCAGAAACGCCTGAAATACAAGCATTTGAGATTATGCGGATGTCGGACTCCTGGACTCCGGAAAACTCTGAAATGCATCTTGTCATCGACGAAAACAGGACCTTGTCGTCATCTGACGGGATGAAAGGACCCGATCCGCAACGGCCTTCAAGAGCCGAGATATTGCCCTTGGCCGTGGCTACCACGATACCGGTGCGACCATTTCCGAGAGCATTTTGCAGTTCCTGCGGAAGGCTCCGGATCAATGACTTGAGACAACCGCATGTAAGGATTTCGGTGCGGGTCAATGACATGGCTCGTTCCCCAAGGCGTTCTCTGACATTGACATATACCTCTTCCAGAATTATTCCGGCCATCAGGGCCGATTGGGTGACTCTGGAACCGGAAGTCCGTGCCACTCCTGTCTCACCTTTCAGAATGGCTGAGAAGTTCTTCCCGACGCCTTCGCCGAGCGGCGTAATCATCGATGTCCCGGCTATATATACTTTTCCGTGAAACATATTTCAAGAACATTTTACCAGACTGTGTCCGTATCCGAGGCCGTCAGTGATACTTTCCACCTTCAGGCCGGCTTCATTGATCATAAGTTCCAGACGCTCACTGAAGAACATCTTGCTGTTTCCGTTTGCCATTGCCGTGAAATAGACGCTGGTCTGGGCAAGGTCGAAAGATGCCGTATCGAAGTGCTGCCTGTCCCATAAAGTCTCCATAATGAACACTTTGGCTCCAGATTTGAGGGAGGAGGCCACCCTTCTGAGGATGCTCACGACCTGTTCTTCTGAAAAACAGTCCAGAAACTGGCTCATCCACACGACATCGAAGCCGCCCGGGATTTCGGTGTCTTCTTTAAGGAGGTCGCCCGGATAAGTATGAATTCGTCCGGCATCAGGCTTTCCTGATATATTATTCTGGAGAAGTCCTATTTGCTGAGGCAGGTCCATCACGGTAACATTGACCTCAGGATATTTCTCTACGCATTTCAGCGCGAATCTTCCGGTATTTCCGCCGATGTCGAGGACTGACTTGACATTGTCTTCGAAAACCAGAGGCATCGCCTGCTCGAATGAATTGTCCGAATAGAAATGGTCGAACCCGAACCAGCTTTTCTGTACCTGCTCCGGCAGAGAGGACAATCCCTCATAAAGAGTCGGCCAGTCGCCAAGTTCCTTGAGGCCGGCAGGGCGCCCCTCTCGAAGAGCCTCGTCCAGATGGAAAAGCCCCTTGTAATTCACGTCATGGTTGAAGTCAATGTCGGCACGCACCATAGGATCGTTCAGGAGAAACCACCCTATCTTGCTGACAGTAAATCTCTTGTCATTCAGAAATACAGTTCCGGCGGTCAAAGAGGACTCCAGAAGGACAGCGACGGCATACACCGACAATCCTGTCTTTTCCGATATTTCTTCGACTGTCATTCCGGCAGGCGTCTTTCTACCGGCCTCTTCGAGCATACCGAAAATGCCGTACTTTACCATCAGGCGGCTTACCTGAAACACTATCGGCGCGAAGGCTATCTTGTGTGCCTCGCGCTGCGCATCCTGTGCTGACATTCTGCACCCTTTGTACTTCGGATCCATATTTTAGGTTCTTAAATTCCAGAAATCATAATAATTGTACCACTGCTCGGGATGAAGTCTCAGCTCATTTTCCAAAGAGACTGTAAACTGATCCACAATCGCATCTTCCACGCCTCTGCGTCCGGATGGGACATCCGCCTTCACAAATTTGAAGCTGTATGTCCTATGTACCTCACGTACAGCATAATAGAAGATTACCGGCACATGGATTCTCGCAGCTATATGGAACGGACCGAACGGGAGACGGATATCTCTTCCCAGCATCTTCCCATCCAGAAGTTTCTCTTCATTGACATATCTGTCCGCCATGAAACAGACAAGCTCACCTCTGCTTAGAGCCTCCGTTATCATGAAGACGTGGGCAATGTTGTCCTTGTTCACAGGTATGATTTTGAATGCTGCGTCAGGGTCCTGATTCTTGGCCAGGACTTCCTTGATGTCAGCATGTTCATTGTCATACATTACCAGATTCAGTTTTGCTCTGAATTCCTTGAAGAATGGCTCCCCTGCCGCCCAGTTTCCGAAATGCGCACCCATGACTATGGCCCCGTCCCCGGCCAATACCGAATCGCGCATAAGTTCGAGATTCTCAAACTCAAACCGGAATCTGTCCTGAAGGCCGGCGGAAATGGCGAATCTGTCAATGATGGACTGGCCGAAAGAGTAATAGTTCTTCCAGATGAAAATGGCAGACTTCAATACGCCGTATCCCAGAACTTTTCTGGCATAATGCCATATCTCTACAGTGGAACGAGGTGCCGCCGGGATGAAATAAAAGGACACAAAAAAAAGAAGGACATAGGCTGTCCCCAGTCCGCAATGCTTTATCAGAAATATGAAGATTGCGTAACCAGTCTTTCCTCCTCTGGATTTACCCTGCCAGCCTCTTGCCATATTACATATTCAAGTTTAGCAAGCTATACCATTACTTGCAGATATCCAATCTTTCACAGAGAAAGTCATAGAAATCGGCGAAAGTCTTGACCGATGCAAAATCCTCTTTTTTCATGACATAGCCGAAATTCTTTTCCACAAGCACGACAACATCTACTATATCCAGGCTGTCGAGATCCAAGACTCCCATCAGTGATGCATCCGGCTGCATGTCAGCCACATCCGCCTCAAACTCCTCGGACAACACTTCATTGACTTTATTTATAAGTTCTTCCCTGGTCATTTATTCAATTCTTAAAGTCCGCGAATTTAGTTATTTCTCGCGTCTTTTCAAAGAAGGCCGTACCAGCAAGCATATTAAGTGACATTCGAAAAATAACCTGCCTCATCTTAAGGAATCCTTACCAAAAGGCACTTTCCGAAAAAATGTGAGCCTGTTCGCGGGAAATATATTAACTTTGTGGTGCACATAAGTTTGCAGGCCTGAATTTGTTTAGACGACAGACAATGACATTGAAAAATTTCATCTTGACAGCGTTCCTTGCGGTCATGACCGCATGCAATCCCGGTGTGTTCGTAAATGACATCGGGCCTTCGGCCAAGGAACTGACTTTCAGCGCGGCCGGAGAGACCAAGGAAATCAGATTCAACAGCAGCGACTGGGGAATCATCGAATTGAGGGCCGGAATGAATGTATTGAACGTGACTGTCTATCCCGACAATGATGAGCCGTTCACGACGACCTCTCCGAAACTTTACGGCACCGGCAGGATTATAGTAGATTTCGGAGACGGAAGCGAGTGGAAAATCGTCAGACCGACTGGAAAATCCATGGTCATCACTTCTGGAAGAAACAACATGTCCTACTACCGGTGTTTCTCCATGATATTGTCCAACAATGTGAGCCAGGAGTCAATCGATATTCTCCAAAAATCAGGTTCCCAGGATTCTGACGATACAGGTCCAGTCTCTATCGGGCTTAATGATGACCAGGACAATGACCAGACACCTTTCGGTAATATAAATCAGATATGAAAAGGCAAAGAATAACTGTGTGGCTTCTTGCTGTCTTTGTCGGGATGTCCGTCTCGGCATCTCCGGCCTTCGGGCATGACGGATATGACGATAAAAAGGTCACTCACCATGTCGGCCTGGACGCCAGAGGTTCGTGGCTGGTTCCGACGCATCAGTTTTTCAGCGGAGAAAACAAATTGGGCAAACCTCTGGACAAAGCCGTCTCCGCACACCTGCAGTATTCGTTTTCTTTTCCGGAGGCGAGTGTCTTCGGACAGATTTATCCCACTGCATATCAGGGAGTCGGAGTAGCATGGAACAACTTCTTCGACCCCGAGGAAATGGGGTCACCGGCTGCCGTCTATGTCTTTCAGGGCGCCCAAATAGCAAAGATCGGGAGGAAGGTTTCGCTGGATTATGAGTGGAATTTCGGCGTATCTGCAGGCTGGCATCCATATCGCGAAAATCTCGACGGAAGCGGAAGGGAAAATGTCGCCAATCAGGTTGTCGGGTCCAAGGTCAATGCCTATATCAATGCGGGGCTCATGGTTTCATGGAGGCCCACACCGGCATTGACCATCAACGGAGGCATTGACCTGAGCCATTTTTCTAATGGCAACACGGTTTATCCGAACGGCGGCGTCAATCTTCTGGGCGCGAGAATCGGCGCAGCCTACAGCTTTGGTGCCGAGAAAGTTAGGGAGCCGTCGCTGGACAATCATGCCCTCTTTTGCTCCAATGATTTCATGACCGGACTGAAAAACCGGGAGATGGAAAGGTCAGATTTCAGCAAAGATTTCAAGCATAGGTTTTCGGTAGATATAACCGTATTCGGCGCCGGAAGGGCAAAGGGAATAAAGAGAGACAATGAGAGCTTTATCTGCAAGGGCAGATTCGGCATTCTCGGCGTCAATGTCAATCCGTTATACCGCGTCAACAAGTTCCTCCAGGCCGGTTTTTCCGTGGACGTGCAATATGACGAAAGTGCCAATATACAGAACCACGTAGCCGGTACGGTGGCCACTGACACGGGCTACGAACTCAGATTCTATCGTCCACCACTGAAAGAACAGCTTGCAGCAGGCCTGTCGCTTCGCGCCGAGCTGATGATGCCTATTTTCACTGTCAATGTCGGTATCGGCCACAATGTCATATACAAAGGCGACGACCTGGCCGGTTGGTACCAGATCGTCGCTCTTAAAGCAAGCCTTACAAGTCATATTTTCCTGCATATCGGCTACAAACTCAACAAGTTCCATGATCCGAACAATCTGATGCTCGGGGTCGGTTTCAAGTTCGGAGGCAGCCGGAAGATTTGATGTCATTCAGGGGTTCACCATGGCCAGACGACTCATTTCGAGTTCGCCGGGATGACTTGAGTACATTGAATGATCCTATTTCTTCAGAACCGGCAGTTCCAGATATGAAACTGCAGATTTGACTGTGATGTCAGCTGTTTTGTAGGCATCAGCTGTCGCTGTATTCTGGTTCTCGACCCATGTCTGAGGGTTCATAGCAATCAGCGGAAACCAGCTTCCCTGCACCTGCACCATAACCTGATGTCCAGGCATGAAGATGTGGTCAATGTCGCACATCGGAAATTCCACTCTGACTGTTTTTCCGGATTTCACAGGTTCTCCCTTGTCGAATCCTCCGCTATATCTTACAGGCATAACATCGCCTCTTACAAGCATTTGATAGCCGTCCGGACGTACGTCAATGAGTTTCACGATAATATCCGCGTCCGCGAGCTTTTCCGCACCGTCAACGCTCATTTCAATGACAACGTTTACCGGTCCCGCAAGATGCAGTTCTTCTGTCAATGTCTCTGCGCGATATGTCAAAACGTCTTTTCTTTCAGATGCAAAGGTCTGGTCTGCAACCATATACGCTCGGTCTCGGCTTGTAGCCTTGCTATTCATATATGGTACCGGATTCTGCGGGTCTGATGTGATTCTGCGGCTGCCTTTCTGAGGTTTGCCTCTGCCTTCCATTACGAGTTCGCCGTTTCCGGAGAGATACAATTTACTGAATTTCATATCTTTAGGTGGCCAGACGTCGTATGATCCGGTAAGTGTGGCAGCATTGACCCCGACCATTTTTGACTTCATTGTCTCTGACGATGGAAGGACATTGACCTTGGCCGGTGCTTTTCCTTTTCCTTCGAGGTAGTAGGCGAAGAACGGGTATTCGACGCAGTCCTGGTACCATGCGCCTGAGGCTTCGCCGAAGTATGCCTCCGACAGGTGATTGATGGTTCTGTTGTTCCATCCGCCGTGGTACCATGGGCCGGCTGCGAGGTACAATTCGCTTTCCGGGGACAGTTCTTTCATCTTGTAATATGTTCTGAACGCGCCGTAGCAGTCTTCCGCGTCGTAGAATCCGCCTGTGACGAGCATAGGGATTTTTATGTCAATGAGGTGAAGGCTTGGATCTCTGTCAATCCAGAACTGGTCGCGGTCAGGGTGTTTCATCATGTCTGACCAGAATCTCAAGCTGTCTCCGAAGAAGGCAGAGAGTTCGTCCATCGGCTTGCCTCTGAAGTACTCGTAGATGTCTTCCTTGATTTTTACGAGGTTTGACATGCCTACAGCAGATGGTTTCCTGAATTCTCTATAGAATCCGCCTCCAAATCTGTAACTATCTGTAAGACAGAGTGCTCCATTGTGGTGTGCGTCGTCACCCATGTACCAGTCTGTAGCCGGAGCCTGAGGTGATACGGCCTTGATTGCAGGGTGTTTTGCCAATGTTGCCATAGTGGTGTAGAATCCGCCATAGGAAACGCCTTTCACTCCGACGATTCCAGTGTTTTTGGTGTTTGCGAGCAGCCATTCAACGCTGTCATATACGTCAGTGGCGTCGTCTGTCTGCACTTTTCCATCCACGACGACTGTGTCCGCGGCGCCGTCAACGCCAGATACATACGGCCTCATGTTTTCGTATGTTCCGGTGCTCAGGAATTTGCCCCTGACATTCTGTACGACAATGATATATCCGTCCGCGACATAGTTTGCCATATCGCCGGTCAACCCGCTGTAATACACTCCTCGAATTTTTCCGTTCTCTGTTTCACCCGGTTTAAGTCCATATGGTTTCCGCGAATACGGTGTCAATGTCAGCATGATCGGAGACTTCTGTTTCCCGATTCTGCCCAAGTATTCGTCTGTCGGTTCGTATATCGCCGTGTAGATTTCTTCTCCGTCCCTAACTTCGACCATGACTTCCCTCTTGGTATAGTTTTCATTAAGCCATGAGTCATTTACAATCCGTCCGTTCTGGGCCGATGCGATGGTTGTGCCCATCAATAGTGCCTGCACAATGGTCAGAGAAGCTGCAATCTTCAGTTTTTTCTTCATTATCTAGTGTTTTTTGTCCTGTTTTATAGGGTTTGCGTCCTATGAGTCTTTCCGCCCCGGCCGGGCGAAACAGAATGTAAAGTTAGGATAAGAAACGGAGAGGCGCAAGAGGAGAGTGGGAAACAAAGGATGTTTTCTCACACCGTCTTTCAAGGGTGATGGCCTTAATCGACACGTCATAGATTTTCGTGATTGGTCACGCCTGTATGACATTGACAACGCCCTAGGGCCATTTGACGTGGCAGAGATTGACTTTCATGAGGTGGTTCATGACTAAGATACATCTGCGTGGCTATGCCGCGTGGACACCCGCGGAATTTTAGAATCATCCGTCCGGGACGAATTCCGGCAGTCGGGACGATGCCACGGCCCTCTCTGTAACACATTGATAATCAAGGACCGTTTATTTTAAGCGTGGATTTCCGATGATTTTTTGGCCACTAATCCACATCAAATTTTATAACACCCTATGAATCAAACTATTGCAAAACTCGATGTGGCGCCGTCCCGACAACAAAAGCGCGGAATCTCGGGACACAGGGTTTTTCCCTTGTCCAGGAATGGGGAAAGATGGAAATGAACCCAATATGAACTTGTTTCATTAAGAAATATTGACGACCATTGCAACCAACAAAGATTAGTGAGGTTTCTAGACTACAGATGTGTATAATGCCAAAGATATTATAAGTATTTAGAGAGTTTTAAATCTGAACAACATAATATCCCCAACTAAAGTTTTTTTGCAAAAACAAACTTTTTAACAATAGTATTTCAGCATTGATATGAAAAGAGTTATTTTAATTATTGTGTTATGGATCGGCGTATTATCAACACCAGCCTTTGCTCAAATTGGTGGAATTGGATATACTCCGACATTTCAGGTTACAACCAGAAATCTCCGGCAGGTCGTATTAGACGATGGAATCTACAAAGTTTCCGTAGAATGCCAATCACATACAGGACACAAGGCAACCTATACATTATATGTTAAAGTACAGCAGGATAATGTTACATACATATATTTTGACAATGGAGGATACATTCATAGTGGATATAATAATAGTGGCTATACCTGGCGAGGTGGAGGCATTCAAGTGTAGGAAAAGTTTGGTAATCTGCGGAATATGAAGTAATTTTGCTCATGAAGTAAAGGAAAAATGTTTCTTGTTTTTAGCATTATAAAAATAACATTTAATCCTCTTATTACCAAATAATTATGAGGATTCCTTTACTTTCTTTATGAGTATTCAGGATAGATGATTACTCAAGTAATAGTTGCAACACGATAAATATTGCCATATGTGAAACAAAATGCGAATAGAATGGAGAATTATTCGTAAATTTGAATTTGCTAAAAAGTGATTCGTAATGCTTTATACAGAATATTTGGAATGCGCGAAAAAGCATGTTCTTGGATGCGGACAAATGCTCGCCTCATATAAAGAAGGCGGCCAAAATGATATCAACGTCTGGCTTGAACTTTATTATTTATCCGGATATATTCTGGAGGCTATTACCGTATATTCTGTGTATAAACTTGGAGGCTGGCAAAGCAATGTAGATATTCGAGTCCATGACAAGGTATTTGTCGATGCCAACAACGTAGACTTTTATGGATATGACAGAGTACTCAATACACCACATGGCAAATCATATCCATACAGAGACCAAACCACATGTCCATTAGCTATTAAGCACCACAACTTTCGTGAAATCATCAACTCAAAACTTAGAATTGAGCCCTGCTTCAAAACTATCCCTTATTTTGGTACTTGTGACCCACGTGATATCGATAGCGACATTGTTACTTTACTCGATAACTGGAGCGTAAATGTACGCTATGAAAGTGCTGCGACGACATCTGCCAATTTGACAAAGGACAAAATCTCAAGGCTATATTCAACTTGTCTTTCAATAGTCACGGAGGTAATTAAAAACGTATAACAAGTTGTCGCACATTCAAAATCACCTTTCGATAACAAGATAATAGAATAAAAATATGATACAGATTTCGAAGATTGCCCACAAACTCCAGGACTTCTTGAATGAACTTCTCGAAGATAACATAGTCAAAAAGTACAAGATCTTTATTCGAATAAATCATTTTATTGATGTTTATGTGGTTGCAGACAAATATACCGAAGACTCTTTTTTGAGTGAATTCCACGCTTACTTGAATGGCGAGTACAGTTTTCTTCCTCAGAAAATAAAGGTCCACGTAATTCCATCAACCGATATGGATGATCCTTTCAATGCAAACACATTCCTCAATGGAGAGAACTGCATTGATGGTGGTCCTCGTTACAGATTTGACTCCCTTTTGCCTGGCAAGACTGTGAAGAAATATGGTCCTACCCATAAAGTTGTACCGATTGTCACTTTCTACAGCTATAAGGGAGGCATGGGAAGAACCACGTCTATGGTTGCATGTGCAATGGATTTGGCTATCAATCATAACAAGAAAGTTGTAGTTATTGATTGCGACCTTGAGGCTCCAGGATACTTAAACTTTTTTAATCTTTCTGAGCATATCGGTTTGAAGGAAGGGAAAGTGAATGGTCTTGTTGAATTCTTTAGCGATACCCAGTTCTATTCTTCCACTGACGATATAGATATAAACGACTATATGATCAATGTCGGGCTCGGAAGTAAAAATGCAGAGTCATTTGAGAATCTTGAGAACATTTGGTTGGTACCTGCTGGAAACTTGAATGAGGTATTCTCGGATACTGACAGTTCCACATACCGCAATGATTATCTTGAGGGCTTATCAAGAATCAATCTCTCCAACGTTGATTCCATCGTAAATAGTTTTGAACTTCTCTTCTCTAAAATCAAAGAGACTGTTAATCCAGACATAATTCTATTGGACTCTCGTACTGGATTTAACGATATTTTCGGCACAGTTGCATTATATCTATCTTCTTGCGTTGTCGGTTTCTTTGGATTCAACAGACAAACTCAGCCGGGCTTGTTTAACCTTCTTGATGAATATAATGCCCCAGAGAACCACTTCAAACTAAATCTTGTATTCTCGATACTTCCTATCGAAGCAGATGAGGAATGGATTGCCAAGCATAGAAGCAAGATTAACGATTATCTCTCATTTAAAGGTGCTCAGGATAAAGATATCCCGTCATACTTGTACCTACACAGAAATGCACTCTTGGAGAAAATAGGCACTGACGATGAGCGTTCTGACTCAATGTTCATTCAGTTGATAAAGAACAAATCGTTTGCCGACTACTCAGAGTTGTTTGAAAAAGTTCTAGCATTGATTCCGAAGAAGGATGATTCTTCCGAAATGTTGAAGGATATGCCTTCAAGTCAACTGAGAAACGTGATTCTGAAGGAACTCAAGATATCACTTTCCAAGGTAAAGAACTTTGCTGAAGATGTCAACGAACTTGACGAAAGTTGTTTCTTTTATCGTCAATGCATGAAAGACTTGTTTAACCCAGACAAATTCTTGATACAAGGATATAAAGGAACAGGTAAGACATATCTCTACAGGGCCCTTGCAGACCCCGTAATCTCAAAGAAAATCCAGGAATGGGCTGGTGTCCCTCATGGGCAGACTCAGGAATCGTTGTTCGTTAATGTCTTGCCTAAAGTCGAAGGTGATAAAGGATATCCTTTCAAGAGTATCCAATACAATCAGATTGAGGAACCAGATTACTATTTCAATTGTTTCTGGCAAATCTACACATGGAACTCCCTCATGCTTCTTGATGAGTTCAAAGAGATTAGAGAATCCAGTGAGTTGGCATCTGAAATACTTGAAATTCGCGGTGGAGAGACTGCAAAACGCTTCAACAGATTGATTGACAATGGTGTCGACACATTGATTGTAATTGAAAAAGACCTCGAAAGAATCAACGACTATCTCGTTGAAAACAACAAGAGGATATTTGTCCTTTACGATAGACTCGATACGTGCATCAACCCTCTTCGTTGGAACAAGGCCGTTTCTCCTCTCATTGATTATTGGAGAGACAATAGCGTCACATATTCCAACATAAGGCCAAAGATTTTCCTTCGCACTGATTTATTCAGGCAGATTGAAGGAACAAATACAGCACGCCTCGCAGACAACATCATCAATATCGAGTGGTCTATTGGGGAAGTATTTGCTTATTTCTTCAAACTGATATTTGCCAACAAGAAGTCAGCAGATGCATATTGGGCCATTGCACAAAAAATCGGTTTGAGCAAAGATTATATCAACAACACCAAACGATCATTTGCAGACAACCTGAACCAGTTCAAGTCAATGGACCAGGCTCAGATGATGCCGATTATCCAGATTTTCTTCGGAAAAGCAGTTAAAGTTGGTCCGGCTTATCTGGGCTCACCGTGGGATTATTTCAGTCGTGAACTTGCAAATGCTGATAACAGTTCTATCAGTTTGCGTCCGTTTATCAACACAATGGACAATAATGCGATTGACCGTGCTCTCTCAAGAACTGAGAAATACATCAAAGAATTGGTCAGCCCTGAAATCTACGCATCTAAGGATGTCCGAGATCATACTACAGAGACATATTTCAACGATCTTACTCAGGATGCATTCAGTAAGGATTTACAGAAACTGAGAGAGGTTATCAGAACCGCAGGTGGAGAAAAATTCCGATACAAATCCCTCAATGAGCAGTTATTCAATGATCTCCTGTCAACCACCTTCGATAGGATTGGAGACAGTGAAGTTGTCAAGACAACCAAGGATCTCAAGGATATGATATTCGCTAATGGTATCATGGCCGAAAAGATTACAACAAAGGGTAGATATTATAGGTTTGCCCCAATCTACCATTACACTTGGGGTCTTGAGAACTCAGATCTTGAATTTGAGGATAGAAGAGAAAAGAAGAAAGCCAAAGTTGATGCAATTGATAGTAAAATAGAGGATGGAAAGACATACGAAGGCAAAGTCGTAGAAACCCTTAACACATATGGCCGTAAGGTAAAACGCATCAAATGTTCTGTTCACCACTCTCCTTTGGACATGAGAAACACAATGCCTGATGAATTCTATGAGGACGACATTGTGACTTTTGTTGCACATAAAGAACCTAATAGAAAAAAACCTAAGGGTGACTTTTGGTACGCAGATGACATTAAGCTAAAAATGGATTAGTGAAACTCGTGGGCAACAAGGCATCTCTCTTCTCATCCAGCGACAGTTACTACTCTCTACTGGTCAATCAGATTTATCAAAGTCTGATGACCGGAGAGTGGTGTTCTCATGCCTCTGAGTTGGCCAAGTTTAACGGCATCAGTGAGGAAGAAGTCAAGGCACAGGGGAAGAAGTCACTTACTGGATATGGTGAGTTGAAAAAGGCCTTCACAGATGTACTCAAGGCTCTTAAGGACAGATGCCCATTATCTATTGAGGAAGTCACATTCAAGAAGGAGAAGAAAGTACGCTATACCGGTAGCGACAAAGACCCATTTGCAGAAGAGCGCTCACATTGCCGTCAGCAAACCATAGAAGACTATGCCAGATTCTGCAAAGGATCATTGGGACTTCTCCCGCCAGGATGGTTTGCATCATTTTTTGACGGTACTCAACAACTCGGAGACGCCAAGCGTGAGGTCCGGGAAGGCAATGTTTTCATTGGAGCTTCTTATGAACAGAACCTCAAGAATATTGACCTTCTTCCGCAATTCTACCGACACATTGAGAACAAGGAGGTTACGCCTTTCTGCTATGCTACTTATGGCAATGAGCCGCAGTCTATCGTATTTCATCCCCAGTACCTTAAAGAGTTCAACGGCCGTTGGTTCGTCATTGGTCCAAAAGAAGGCAGTGAATTTCAGGTAGATGTGATACCCTTGGACCGAATCGAAGGTAAAATTACTGTTGAAAAGGAAATTACCTACATTCCTTCTGAAACGGGATTTTACACCAAATACTTTGGTAACATAGTTGGTGTAACGCATGAAAAGGATCGCAAACGTGAGCATATCATCATAAAAACGCGATCCAGATATGTCCACGGCTTGATGAAAACAAAGCCGATTCATTCCTCTTTTTCTGAGGTTGCAGCTTATTCATACCATGACGATGATAAATACCCGTATGGTCTGATTTCCTTTGACCTTGAGCCAAATCGAGAGTTCATCGGTCGTATTCTAGCATTCGGACCTGATCTTGAAGTAATTGAACCTCAAAGTGTCATAGATGAGCTTAAAACAAAAGCGGAACGTCTTGCATGGAGGTACGGAATTAGAACCGAGGCCCCAAATAAGTAAGTTTCTATCCTATATTAGGGCTTGAATCAAGCCTCCCAATCGGTTCTAACCATCAGGAACCAATCTACAACAAATATCCTCGTGCAAGTCTGAAAAACTTGTCTACCTTTGCATCCGTTGACCTGAGACATACGACACAGGTCAGCGACATAGTTCTTTGATACGCAGTACTCGACTTTCATTTTTATTTATTAGAATCGATTGTCTACGAGCCAGGACATCGAGGCGCTGAGACATCTATCTCCCGTTCATTTGGTTCAAAAGTCGAACTTCTAACCACAGACAAACATGGAAAAGAAGAACACAATGAGTGCAACGGTCAAAGTCTCCAACACTCCCGCCATCTCAGGTGAAACCGCTCTACGCAGGATGATAGCTCGCAACAGCAGAAGCATCAGCCGCGTGACCAAAGGCCATCTCTCCCCTGTTGCCGGAGAAGGACACATATGGTCAATTGTCCACACACCAGAACTCGCGGACGCTGTCGACCTTGAATGTATCCTCCGCAACTCAGACGAAGCCAAGAGGATGACCATCAATTCCCATCTTGCCATCAGACGTATACGCACGGATCGTAAACGCGAAAAGGTACGCGCCACAGCATCACGCAACGAAAAGATCAAGATGCGTAAGAAGGATGGATACGACAACTCCTGTCGTATCAGGTGCAAGACCTACTGTTCGAAGTACGGTCGTCCCAAGGTTCTCTTTGAAACATACAAAGCGGCCGAACGCTACATTGCATACGAAAATGTACTCAATCGAGCTGAGTCAGGTCGTCTATTCGCCTACTACTGTGAGAGCTGCCATGGTTGGCACATATCTTCCTGGGAGAAATACAGGTGCATAGCAACTTGAAAGTCTCCTGCTGGCCACAGTCAAATCTTACTGTACCTATTCCCAAATAATCGTTGACAAGTCATGCAATGGGTTGGTAGCATGATGACCGGCACAGTCCGGAAAAGACCAGCCATAGTTCAACTGCTAAATAACACAGACATGCAGAAGAGAAACAAGAAGGCAATGGAATCAGCACAGTGCGCAGCTGCTACCGCATCAAGCGCACAGAGCACACAGAAAAACATGCAGTACACCAAGTACCATAACAGACAGCGTCATGGGTGGGCTGCGGAAGATGCCAATGCAATGGCAGATCGTCTCAAAGGAAAAAGAGTCGATCAGGTAGGCCGAGACAACTCCGCCAATGGTGCCGACCGCATCGTAAACGGCGTGAAAATACAGACTAAATACTGCAAAACTGCAGGTGAGTCTGTCGGAGCCGCATTCAACAACGAGACAGGCACCTATCGTTACGAAGGAATGAAGCTTGAAGTTCCCAAGGACCAGTACGAAGATGCAGTCAAGATCATGGCAGAAAAGATTCGTCAGGGAAAGGTTCCTGGCGTAAGCAATCCCAATGCGGCAAGGAGCATGGTACGCAAAGGCAGTGTCACCTATAGGCAGGCCGGAAGGATTGCTAAGTCTGGTAATCTGGACTCCATCCGATTTGACGCAAAGACCCAGCTTGCAACAAGCGGAATGACTGCAGTTTTCTCTGGAGCCACAACTTATGTCAGAGCACGAAAAAACGGGCTCTCGAAAGGTAAGGCTCTGAAAGAAGCAGGGAAAAGCGCTGCGGTTTCAGGCGGTACAGCCATGGTCGTAGGCGTAGGCACACAACAGCTTCTACGCACGTCGGCCGGACGAAGCATGGCTGCAGCGGGCACCGTGGTATCACGCAAGGCAGTCGACGCTGTATGTCTAAGCGCAGCAGGCAGAAAAGTAGTCGAACAGATAGCATCACGCATAGCGGGTCAGCAGGTTGCCGAACAGGCCGCCAAGAACGTCATCGCACGTGGAATGCGAACAAATATGGTTACCGGAACAGTAATGCTCGCTGCCCAGACCATACCGGATGCAATCAAGGTTTGTAGAGGCAAGATGTCTGGTGGTCAGTTCGCTGAAAACGTTGTTTCCAACGGAGCAGGCATAGGCGGAGGCTACGCTGGCGCAACTGCAGGTGCCGCGATTGGAACGGCGATTTTCCCGGGTGTCGGCACTGCCATAGGAGGCTTCATCGGCGGTCTAGCAGGCGGAATAGTAACCTCGGGAGCAGCACGCGGAGTCTGTCGTCTATTTAGGAAATAGAGCACGCCATCTCGTTTCCATGGAACATGGATTGGTTCCACTCTCATGGAACCAATCCTCCAATCCTAATCCTTTGCAAGTCTTTGAAAATGCCCTAGATTTGCATCCAGTTCGTTAACATACTGCACTCGACCTTCACTTATTATTATTTCAGATCGCCCGAACGAGTCGCGGGCATCACTCCGGGAATACTAATCCCAGAACAAGCCGACTCGAAAAGGTCAACTCTTAAATCCCACAGAACATGGAAAGAGAAAACAGAACACAGAGTGCAGCAAACAACAAAACAACAACCGGCTTCCTAGCCACCACATTTGAGAACTACTTCGACGGTACCGTAGGATGCTGGTGTCAGATTGACGAAGTTCCGGAAGGCGCAGAGTTAATCCGCAACAGTACAGATCGCAACGGCAACATTACATCTACCTACTGGAAGTTGGGACGATGCATCATCCGACGCTCCAACCATTGGGGCACCAGGATAGCCAACTGTGACTGGTGGATCTTCAGCGCAACCGAAAAGACCAAGATTCCTTGCTGGGTCTGGCTCCAGCAGCACGGTGGCGAGTTCACAACGGCAATCATCAGCCTTGACAAACTCAAGCATGATCTCTCCCGACCTAGTAAGTACGGCACTTACTAATCGAAAAAAGTCGCAGATTAGTTCTTAACTCTTGGAACCAATCCTCTCTTCAAATACTCTTGCAAGCTGTGAAACTCTATCTATATTTGCATCCGCAATCGAGCCGCAACAGGCTGATATGCAACAAGCTCGTTAAAACACTGCACTCGACTTTACCTATTTATTATTTCTGCCGAATGCCTAACAAACCGGGGCAACGGGGCTTGAGAATAGACTCAAGCAAAGTCGGTTCAAAAAGTCGAACTTCCAATCCCATCGAAAATGGAAAAGAAGAACACAACACTGAGTGCAGTCAACAACAGGCAACTCGCAAACCTTGCAGAAAGAGCCCTCCCGTGCCTTTCTGGCGACTCAGTCAGCTACAACGCTGACAAGAACATCTTTGTCACCTCAGGCTATACCAGCACTGCAGGCAACACCTACTACAAGACGTATCGTCTCTCGGACAGGCTTTGCATCGGTTGCAGCCTTGGCCAGGGCTACGCCTACCTCTTCCTCAATGGCCTCTCCATCTACGGATGGGATGGACATCAGTCGCGCCTTCTTGGCAACTGGACAAGCCCTTGCACGACCATCTTCAGCGATAGTAAAGTCAAAGACGTAGCGCTCGGCCTCGTCAGAGACTACCTCGCAAGCCAGGCCAAGATCTCAGGCTCCAACATCCCTGATTCACAGCTTCTCGAGTTCTCAAAGGAACTCATTGAAGAGACCGAAAGAAGAAAGATCGCCTAACCCCAAAAACAACACGAACATGGCAAACTTGCAGAAAGCAATCAACCAGAACTTCCTCGACAGCGTACTTCCAGCCTACGGAAACGCACGCAAAGTCAAGATCAACGGCTACGACAACTCACAGAAGATGTTCATCATCGATGAATACGAGAGTGCATCCGGCCACCGTTACTACAGAGGCGTTCGCTTTTGTGACAGAGTGGTCTTTGCGGAAACAGTTGGAATGTACCACAACTGGACCTACATAGACAGCCTAGAGCTCTACGCCTTCAATGGTGAAAAGTTGGTTCTGATACAGAAAAAAGACTATGACAAGGTCTTCCGCAACGAGGCATCCATCAAAGCCGACAGCGAGGAAATGCTTCGCGACTACCTCAGCGGTCAGGCAAAGATGACTGGAACAATCATAGCTGACGAGCAACTGAAGCAGCATGTGCAACAGATTGTAGAAGGCAGCTACACCAGTTTCCTTGACAAGGACTTCGAGACACGTCTCACCAACATCCTTCCAGCACTGGAATCCACAAACAACAAAACCGAAAACCTCAAACTCCTCTAGGACATGGGAAACAACACAATGACAATCGACACAACAAACAGACAGCAGATGCTCGCATACGAGCTCATCGCCAACACAAACTCTAGCTTCTTCCTCACCGGACGCGCCGGCTCAGGAAAAACAACCTTCCTGAATAACGTTCAGAAGATGGTCAAGGACAAGCAGTTCCTCACCCTAGCGCCAACCGGCGTAGCAGCCATCCTTGCAGGTGGAGATACCATCCATTCCTTCTTCGGACTCCCGATGCAGGTCTGCACTCCGGGCACGGTAGGAAAGATGAGTCAAGCAAAGATTCTCACACTCCTCCATGCCGACACTATCATCATCGACGAGGTCTCCATGGCCCGATGTGATCTCATCGACGCCATTGATTTCACAATGCGCTACTACATGCGCAACAACCTCTCCTTTGGTGGCAAGCAGATGGTGTTCGTCGGCGATATGTTCCAGCTTCCTCCGGTAAGCAGAGCAGCCGACAGAGAAGTTCTCCAGGACATCTACCGCACCGATAGTTTCTTCTTCTATCAGGCAAACGCCATCAAGCGTCTCCGCCTTGTGAAGATTGAATTCGAAAAAGTGTACCGCCAGGAAGATGCAGATTTCCTCAAACTTCTGGACAATGTCCGCCTTCACAGAGTCACACCGTTCGACCTTATGAGGCTTAACACAAGGCTTCGCACCCCTTCCAAAGCCGATGGCGCAGTCATCACTCTTGCTTCACGCAATGAGACCGCAGATCATATCAACCAGAGCCGCCTTGATGCTATTGAAGCCCCAGAGTTCTCGTTTGAGGGCACGGTAGAAGGCATTTTCGACGAAAAGCGATTCCCTGTAGAAAAGACACTCCGTCTGAAGGTTGGTGCTCAGGTCATGTTCACTCGCAACGACTCGCACCGCCGTTGGGCAAACGGAACACTTGCAACAGTCAGCGAGCTCAGTGAGAACGAGATTAAGGTCTCACTTACAACCGGAGAAACCTATCAGGTGGATTGCTGTTCTTGGGAGTCTTTTGCCTATGATTACGACAGCGAGGCCAAGAAACTCAAGAAAGAGATTCAGGGGACCTTCACTCAGTACCCGCTGAAACTGGCCTGGGCAATCACCATCCATAAAAGTCAAGGCACAACCTTCGACAAGATGGTCCTCGACCTCAGCAAAGGCATTTTTGCACCAGGACAACTCTACGTTGCCCTCAGCCGTGTGAAGTCGCTTGATGGCCTCTTCCTCACAAGGAGTATCATTCATCAGTATGCACGCACCAGTCAGGAGGTTCTCAACTTCGCCGGAGACTACAACAACCTGCAGAGAGTGACAAACGAGATCGAAAGCGGCAAAGCAGTGTATGCAGCTTTCAAGGAGAACGACTATGACACTGCAGCCGTACAGTACCTTCGCCTAATTCAAAGGAAAACAAAAGAAGGCGACATCGCAGAGGCAATGCATCAGGCCAAGCGCTTGATGAGCACGATGATCTCGGACGAGGCTCTATTTGGAGCAATAAAGGGTGTCCCGGAAACACTCACAGCGTCCCGCAGTTGGGACGAAGAGTTCCTTGTGGCCCTCCTTGCGCTCTACAGCGGTGACTACGAACTCACCGTCGATTGCTGCAACGACTTGCTCATCCGTCAACCTTGTGCAGATGTCCTCTTTATCAAGGCAAGAGCGCTTGCGATGCTCGGACGCGACATGGAGGCAGACAAGGTCAACGTCACATTGGCCGACTTCTTTGACATGTCGACTCCGGATGCCAAGGTACTCTACGAGATTGCTATGCTCAACGACAGAATCGGCGACCCTTGCCTAGACTACATGAAAAGTCTTGTCGATATTCGTCCGAAATATGACCGAGGCATTATCGCAATGAGAAACCTTCTAAGTCATGCAGACATCAAGGTCGAAACAGATCCCGACAAGGAAAACGAGCTTGTTGATGCCTTCAACTCAGACATGTCTGATGAAGATTTCGAACAGAAGCTGAAAATGGCCCGCAAGGACGCAGCCAAGAGCGTTACAGACCTTGTAAACCGCATCAGAAGTATGTCGTTTAATCAAGATTCCGAACTGGAAAATGCCTAAGTCTTCCAGGTTCTACGCTCCCCAGACTCGCAACAGACAAAACAAGAACAAACACAAAACTGCCCATGACAGAAGAACAGAAAACGCAGACACAGACAAATCAGGAACAAGGAGAACATACAACTGCGCTCGTACCGGGTGCTACAGAGGTCAGCCCAATCTCGATGTAAAGGGCTTTAACATCAAGCCATTGATGTATGTCTGCGAGGCCGTAAGACGTGTCTTCCCCTCCAAACAGAAACTCACGCTTGACCAAATCAAGCGTTTCATCAGAACGGAAGGATTCTTCCCTGTGAGCATCAACCACGCGGGGAAGGTCGTCCTCACCAGCGGACAGGGGATGAGCTCAATGAAAATGGCTCATCCCGTTTGCGAAATCGTCTTTCCGAATGGCGTGACTATCCGCCTGTCCAGAGAGATCTCCGCGCAGACGCTCAGCCTGATGATTACGATAGGGCGATAGCGGATGTTTAGCCTGACAGACACCAACAGGTTCTTCTTGTATCCGCATCCAACGGAAATGTGCAAGAGTTTCTACACGCAGAGCAGCATCTAGTTCATTAAGCGTGTCACAGATCAATAGTATCTTTTATTTTTGACTAGAAAAGATTATCTTTGTATAATCTGGACAGACGGTTTCTGACCGGACAGAATATAATTATGGAGGACGGAATATGTTGTACCCGATAGGAATACAGAGTTTTGAAAAGATTCGCACCGGAGGATTTGTTTATGTAGATAAAACAGCCTTGATTTATAGGCTGGCAGCCTCTGGGCAGTATTATTTTCTAAGTCGTCCGAGACGATTTGGAAAGAGTCTGCTCGTATCGACTATGGAGGCTTACTTCAGTGGAAGAAAAGACCTTTTCGAGGGACTTGCGATGGAGTCTCTGGAGAAGGACTGGACGGAATATCCTGTCCTGCATCTGGATTTGACAGGAAGTCCTTATACTGAACTTTCCCAACTCAAGATCAACTTGGATCAACATCTGCGGAACTGGGAATCTCTCTACAATGTGACTGTCGTACCGGAGGACTTGTCGTCAAGATTTAAGAATATTATCGATGCCGCATACCGGAAGACCGGCCAGAAAGTCGTCATCCTAATTGATGAATATGAAAAACCAATAATCGACAACATTGACAATCCTGAACTTATGGAGCAGTTCAGGCGCGAGCTTCAGGGATTCTACAGCGTCATAAAGGGTAAGGACAATGCCATCAGATTCGCATTCCTGACGGGAGTGACCAAGCTTGGTAAAATGAGCATTTTCAGCGGCCTTAACAATCTGAATGACATATCGATGGATGCAAGATATGCTGATATCTGCGGAATAACGGAGCAGGAATTGAAGTCATATTTCGGTGAAAGCGTAAAGACTCTGGCTGAGATGAACGGACTTTCGGAAGAAGATTGCTACAAGAAATTGGCATCAATGTATGATGGGTATCATTTCCATTATAGATCACCTGGCATATACAACCCGTTCAGTCTTCTCAACACATTTAACGCCAATGAGTTCCGGATGTACTGGTTCGAGACTGGGACGCCGACATTTCTGGTGAGATACCTGAAGCAGGGGAATTATAATCTGGACAATATCGCGAAAAACGATGTTTCGGTGGAAACTCTGACAGGAGCGAACTATGTGAGCCCCGCTCCGATAACATTGATGTACCAGGCGGGATATCTGACGATAAAGGATTATGACCAGAGATTCAATACGTATAATCTTGACTACCCTAACGAAGAGGTGAAGAGCGGATTCCTGAATTCGTTAAGTCATCTTTATGCTCCGGCATTGGCAGGCGGCGAACTGTCTGTCTATCAATTTATACGCGACATTGAAAAGGGCAATACCAAGTCATTCATGGACCGTCTCACTGCATTTTTCGCAGGAAACAGTTACATGATTCAGGGCGACCTGGAGCTGTACTTCCAGAATGTGATGTCGATAATGCTAAAAATGATGGGGCTCTATGTCAAGACCGAATACCAGACATCCAACGGCAGGATTGACATTGTCTTCGATACCGACAGGTATGTCTATATCATTGAACTGAAGCGAGATGAATCCGCCGAAGTTGCACTGAGACAAATCGAGGAGAAGGGTTATGACAAACCGTTCCTCGCCAGCGGCAAGCATATAATCAAACTCGGCATCAATTTCTCGTCCGAAACCAAAACCATTGACGACTGGGCTGAGGCGTGACGACAATTAGCTGATACTGACAAAGCATCACACAGATTCGCGCAGACAGTTCACGGTCCAGAATCATTTTCCTTCCGGCATTCATGAGCCTCTCCGCTTCTGAGAGCGCAAGTTTCGTATTGCCATCGGTCAGCCAATCATCATCAGTATAGAGATGATATTGCGTCAATGTCTGCAAATTCACCTAAAGAATGCATAGCGGGCACAATAAAAGCACTTCCCGCAAACTCAATCCGCAAGAAGTGCAATCAAATTACTGATATACTCCAGGCTACTGTCTTACCGCAGTCAGAATAACCTCTGACAGAGTAGGATGCGCATGGATGATATGTGCCAGTGATTCAGCCGTAGCTTTGAAATTCATCAGAGCGGCAATCTCCTGAACGATGTCAGCAGAATGGGCTCCGAAGATATGGCAGCCGAGAATCTGGCGATCCTTGATTTCGACACCTGCAGCATCTTTCTGATCACCATCAGCGACAACGACCTTGCAATATCCGTCAGGCTCACCCATCGAAATCGCCTTTCCGTTGGCCCTGTAGAAAGACTTGTGACACTTGACAGCAATGCCTTCCGCTTTGCAGTCATCCTCAGTACGTCCCACTACTGCAGCTTCCGGTACAGTAAACACAGCAGCAGGAACGATGTCCAGACGGATACCGTCAGCCAAAGGACAAGCAGGAACATTGACCGCCGCCTCTTCTAGTATGGTATTCAATGCCCTCTCACCTTCGAATGTCGCAACGTGAGCCAGCATCATACCGCCACGCACGTCTCCGATAGCAAAGATATTCGGAACAGAAGTCCTCATATTAGCATCCGTCACGATTCCCTTAGGAGAGAATTCGATGCCGACATCGGCAAGATTCAGCGTCGAAACGGCAGGTCTGCGTCCTACAGCCATAAGAACCTTGTCCGCGTCCACAACGAACTCCTTGTCCTTCTTCATGTATTTGACCTGAAGAGAAGCACCATTTTCAATGATAGCCTGTACCTGGGCAGCAGTCTCGATAGTCATTCCGCGCTTTCCGAGCGACTGCTTCAGCCTCTTGGCCAAATCAGTATCGAAACGAGGAAGAATATCCTTGCAATACTCCAGAACAGTTACTTCTGAACCGAGACTGGTGAAAATCGAAGCGAACTCAAGTCCGATGACACCTGCACCGATAACGCAAAGACGCTTAGGAATTTCTGTCAATGTAAGGATTTCCCTTGAAGTCAGGACGCCTTTCGCATCGCATCCCGGAATCGGCAAACTTGCAGATACTGAGCCTGTTGCCACGAAAATGTAATCAGAAGCCAACTCAGCAACCTCTCCATTTTCAGCCTCGACAAGAACAGTACGAGCATCCTTGAAAGACGCCTTTCCATAGTAAAGATGAATCAACTTGTTCTTCATGAGGAACTCGATTCCTCCCCTTAGCTGATCCACCACGGCATCCTTACGCTCGACAGCTTTCTTCATGTCGAATCCGGGATTGAAGCCCTCCGGCATTGACACACCGAACTCCCCTGCCCTGCGGATATCCTCATACACTTCCGCTGCGCGGCAGAGTGCTTTCGTCGGGATACAGCCTTCATTGAGGCAAGTACCGCCGAGAGGTCCGAAAGACACAAGATTAACTTCAATTCCTTTCGCGGCAGCCGCAACCGCAGTCTCATAACCGCCTGGTCCGGCACCGATAATTGTCAACGTCATAGCAAAAAACCTTTATGCGTCCCAGTATTTCAATATTGGCTGACGTGCCGCACGGGTCTCATCAGGACGTGAAATAGGAGTATTGTGAGGAGCAGTCTTGAGGACTGAAGGATCCTCGGCAGCCTCCGCAGCAATCTTGTGCATCACGTCAATGAATGAATCTATCGTCTCCAGAGACTCTGTCTCAGTAGGCTCGATCATGATAGCCTGATGGAACAGAAGCGGGAAGTAGATTGTAGGAGCATGGAAGCCGAAATCCAAGAGTCTCTTGGCGACATCCAATGTAGTAGCTCCATGTATCTCCTCACAGCCCTCTGAAGCAGGACGTGAACCGTCATTGATTAGACCGTCGAATACGAACTCGTGCTTGCAGACAGATGGGATAGGCAGTTTGTAGCTGTCTTTCAGGCACTCCTTGATGTAGTTTGCCGAAATAGTAGCGAAACGTCCTGCCATGCGGAGATTCTGACGGCCGAGCATAAGGATATATGCATAAGCGCGCAGAATGACACCGAAGTTACCCATGAATGCTGAAACCTGGCCCGCGCTCTCAGGACAATCCTTTGCAGTATTTATGCTGAATACGCCATCTTCACCCTTGACAACATGAGGTACAGGAAGATATGGTATGAGTCTCTCAGCAACTCCGACAGGACCTGAACCAGGACCGCCGCCACCATGAGGTGTCGAGAATGTCTTATGAAGATTCAAGTGCATGATATCGAAGCCCATGTCTCCAGGACGAACAACTCCGAGAAGCGGGTTCATATTGGCTCCGTCATAATAGAGGAGACCGCCGCATCCGTGGACGAGGTCCGCAATCTGACCGATTTCCTTCTCGAAAAGACCGAGAGTATTAGGGTTGGTCATCATGATACCTGCGATATCATCACCGAGAAGCGGTTTGAGGTCAGCGACATCCACGAGACCGTCCGCCTTGGACTTCACGACAACGACATCGAGACCGCAGACTGCAGCACTTGCAGGGTTCGTACCATGAGCACTGTCAGGAACAATCACCTTCGTACGTTTTGTATCTCCACGAAGCAAGTGATACTGCCTCATGATCATAAGACCTGTCAACTCGCCATGGGCTCCTGCACAAGGGTCAAATGTAAAGCCTGACATTCCGGTAATTGCGGAAAGCGACCTCTCCATATTATAATACACCTCGAGCGCGCCCTGAACTGTAGATGCAGGCTGGAGCGGATGCAATCCGAGGAAACCGGGCATTGCAGCTACTTCCTCATTGATCTTAGGATTATATTTCATGGTGCAGCTTCCCAGAGGATAGAATCCTGTATCAACACCGAAGTTCATCTGAGAAAGGTTCGTATAATGACGCACCACATCGACCTCACTCACCTGAGGGAGTGGAAGTTCTGACTTGCGGGACAATGCCTCCGGCATATTCCACATGCCGGCCATTTCATTTTCCGGAAGCGAATAGCCTGAACGTCCAGGCTTGGAAAGTTCGAAAACTAATTTATCGTAATACTTCATACTCTTACCGAATTTTATAAAGCCTCGACTGCTGCAACAAGTGCGTCAATATCAGCTTTCGATCTCTTTTCCGTTACACAGAAACTTACATAGCCCTCTTCAGTCTCAAGAGCACCGAACATACCTGCATCCAGAAGCGCATTCTGCAGTTTCTCTACAGGAACGAGCGGTTTGAGGACAAATTCCTTCAGGAACGGTACCGTGAACACTTCCTCGAACTTGCCTGTAGCAAGAAGCCTGTCGTGGAGATAATGTGCACCACAAGCAGACAATTCATTGACCTTACGCAGGCCCTCAGATCCCATAAGAGACATATATATGGTGACATACAACGCCATCAGGCTCTGGTTAGAGCAGATGTTGCTGGTTGCCTTCTCTCTACGGATGTGCTGCTCACGTGCCTGAAGTGTAAGCACGAAACAACGTCTGCCCTCAGAATCCTCGGTCTGACCTACGATTCTGCCAGGCATCTTGCGGACATAATCCTTGTTGCAAGCCATGAAACCCACATAAGGACCGCCATAGCAAAGCGGAATGCCAAGAGGCTGTCCGTCACCGACGGCAACATCGAATCCCCACTCACCAGGAGTCTTTACCACTGCCAATGCTGAAGGGTCGCAATACTCGACTGCAATACCTTTGGCAGCATGGACGGCATCAGCGAAACCTGTCAAATCCTCAATGATACCGAAGCGGTTCAATGCAGGAACAATGATACCAGCGACGTCTCCTGCCTCGAGTTCCTTGTTCAATGCCTCTAGCGAAGTCTGTCCATCTTTCTGTGCGATATATCCGAGCTGGATGCCATGATACTTCGCATAAGTCTCCACAACACTCTTCACATTAGGAAGAAGAGTATCGGAAAGAAGCACCCTGTTCTTGCGCTTAGCACAAGAGACAGCCATCTTCATGGCCTCAGCGGCAGCTGTAGGACCGTCATACATCGAAGCATTGGCAATGTCCATTCCTGTCAATGCACAGATCATGCTCTGATATTCGAAGATATACCTCAATGTTCCCTGAGAAATCTCAGCCTGATACGGAGTATATGCAGTAAGGAACTCTGAACGGGAACAGATATAAGGTACAACTGAAGGAGTATAATGGTCGTAGGCACCTGCGCCGGCGAACACTTTCAGTTTGGCATCCTTGCTGTCAAGGTCAGCGAAGAAATCTCTGACCTGCTGCTCAGACATGGCATCAGGAAGGTCATATTCCTTCCTGTAAATAAATTTTTCTGGAACATCAGCATAGAGGTCGTCCAAGGACGATACCCCTATGCGGTCCAGCATCAATTTTATATCATCCTCAGTATGAGGAAAATACGAAAATGCGCCCATATTCAGACTATTTCTCGGTCATTGCTTTGTAACCCTCAGCGTCCATGAGTTCATCCAATTCTGAAGGATCGCTCATCTTGACCTTGATAATCCAGTTTGTATAAGGGTCGGAGTTGATAAGCTCAGGCTGGTCCTCGAGTTCATCATTACGCTCTACTACAGTTCCTGTAACAGGGCATACGAGGTCACTTGAAGCCTTTACGCTCTCGAGTGCTCCGAACTCCTCGTCCTTTGCAACCTCATCATCAACATCAGGCATATCAACATAAGTGATGTCACCCATTTCGCTCTGTGCGAAGTCTGTTACACCGATGGTTGCAACATCACCTTCAACTTTTACCCACTCGTGTGTCTCGCTATATTTGAGACCTTCAATTAATTTGCTCATGATTGTACGTTTTTATGTTATTTTTTGTAGTTAGTCTGATAAAATCTCTTCTTGATTACGATGCCAGGGAATACCTTCTTGCGGATTCTGATAAACACCTGAGTATCAAGCTTGGAATACTGTGCATCCACCATTGCGAAGCAGATGCTTTTGTCCAATGTGATAGAATGGTATCCTGTGGTAACCACACCGATCTGGGTGCCGTCCTCAGTCTCGACAGGATATGTCGCACGCGGAATAGCCTTGTCCTGGAGTTCGATACCGACAAGTTTCTTTGCAGGACCCTCAGCCTTCTGCTTTACAAGAGCATCCCTTCCGATGAACTCCTTGTCAAGTTTACAGAACATTCCGAGACCAGCCTCTACAGGAGTGATTGTGTCTGAAAGTTCATCGCCATAAAGAGGAAGTCCAGCCTCGAAACGCAGGGTATCACGGCAACCGAGACCGCACATTACTACTCCCGCATCCTTGAGAATCTGCCAGAGATTCACGATATCCTCCGGAGTCGTATAAAGTTCGAATCCGTCTTCTCCAGTATAACCGGTACGGCTCACGACCATTCTATGTCCGTTCCATTTGGTCTCATAATATGTATAGAAAGCCAGTTCGGCAGCCTCCTTGAGTCCGAGAACCTCAGTAACGATTTTCTCAGCCTCAGGACCCTGAACTGCAATCTGTCCCCAATTGTCCGAATCATTTACAACAACCACGTCAAATCCTGCAGCCTGGGACTTGATCCACTCATAATCCTTGTCAATGTTAGCAGCATTGACAACAAGCAGGAAATGATCAGGTTCGAATTCACGATATACCAGAAGGTCATCTACAACACCACCATTCTCATGAAGCATCATTCCATAAAGAACTTTTCCTGCTTCAAAACCTCTGATTTCATTAGTAAAGATGTGATTTACAAATTTTTCCGCATCCGGACCGCTGACAAAAATCTCACCCATGTGTGACACGTCGAACATGCCTACATGATTACGGACCGCATTATGCTCATCGGTGATAGTAGTGTACTGAATCGGCATCATGAAACCCGCAAACGGGCTCATTTTCGCGCCTGCTGCGACATGACTGTCGTAGAGGCACGTTTTCTTAAGGTTTTCCTCCATTTTAGTTCAATGTTATTAAATTATGTGACTAATTTAAGCCAATATCTTTACATCTGCAAGTTTTACCCGCAAATAATCTTCAAGAGTGAATCCAGCTCAAGACCGGAAACATATTCTTCCGGATGAATATCCTTGAGTGCAGCAGTTATAGACGCAGAATCGTCAGAAATACCGGAAAGCGCCCTTGTCAGGACATCATCAAGACCATCCTGCAGAGGAAAGAAATCGCCTGCCAGATGGCACTTGGAGATTTTGCCTCCGTCAATGTCCATTTCAGCATTGACCTCACCAACACCGGTGATCTTTCCTTTTCTCACGAGAGAATATGCGTGGTTGCGGCCTTCCAGGAAATCTGGATCAAGATATCCGGCCTCGATTTTTTCGATTTCCGCAATCTGCGCGTCAGTCAGTACAATTGTGTCAATGCCGCCTTCGGCATTGCCGCAGAAACAAGACGCCAGAAAATGCTTGAAATTGTCAATGTCAGCGAGTTTTCCGAATTCAGCGGAACGCTTAAAATATTCCTTTAGATTCGTAACATGCTGTCTTACAGAAGAAACACCCTTGCTCTTGATTTTTTCTTCAGAAGGAGTGATGGCTCTCTGCAACTCCTCGAAATCAGTATCGAAAAGCATTGTTCCATGTACGATACTGGACTTCGGTTTGAGGAAAAACGCATTGCCGGAGACCTTCTTTCCATCCACGAGCACATCATTCCTGCCGGAACGCTCGGCATTCAACCCTACAGACTTGAGATAACCTGACAAAGTCTCGAGATACCTGTCGAAAGTCGACTGGACATCCGTAGTATCCGTGATATAGGAGAGCATGATGTTGCCTTTGTCGGAATAGACGCATCCGCCGCCGCTCTTTCTGCGGAAAAGATTGATTCCCTTTTCCTTGCAGTAAGGCATGTTGACCTCCGCCTCCATAACCTGATTCCTTCCGAAAATCACCGTCGGAGACACCTGCCACATAAAGAAAGCGTCCTTATTTCCGTTTCCCGGCAACAGCTCGTCCAAATGAGCGGCCACGTATTCTTCCATGGCCAGGTAAAAGACCAGACGACGTTCCGCCGTCGGGTCAGGTAACTGAATGTATTTCATAATAAACAAAACGTGAGAGCCCGCAACAGCAAACCCTCACGATTAATATTGATTGACAATTATATTGCAAGTCTGAAGCCGAATGTTGTCTTAACAGAGCTGGCAGGAATGAAGGACCTGTTGGCTACCCGGCAAGCATCCCACATAGATGCCGCGCTACCGCCTCTCATGATACGCAACTCTCCAGGCTCATTGTGACATGGATCCTCTTCAGGATTCTCATTATACATATATTTGCTGTCCTGACACCATTCCCAAGCATTTCCGGACATATCATAAATTCCAAGTTCATTAGGCTGGAAACTCTTGACAGCAACCACTTTAGACTGAGCATTGGAAGCATATGCGGCAACCTGTGACACATACATTGAACCAGACAACTGGTTACCGAGAGACTTGACTCCGCCCCTTGCGGCAAATTCCCATTCGGCCTCGGTAGGGAGACGGAACTTCCTGCCTGTAAGTCTGTTAAGTTTTACAATGAAACGCTGGCAATCATACCAGGAAACATTGACAACAGGCTTCTCAGAGAATTTGGCATCATTAGAATAAGGAAGACTTCCCATAACAGCCTGCCACAGTCCTACAGTCACCTCAGTCTGTCCGATTTCAAAGCTCTTCAGAGTAACCTTATGAACCGGCTTTTCATCTTCTCCGGCTGCCTTGGCGCTCTGCTCAGCGGTAGCACCCATATCGAAAGAACCGCCCTTCACAGGGACCATTCTGTACTTGACGTTTCCGACCTCAATTACTTCAGCCTCGGACTTGTCTTCCCTTGTGACCTTATGATCAATGATTGCGTCAATGATATCCTGAGGAACCGCAGTCTTCGTATTTGCAACAACTCTGAAACCCAAAGCCGGCTTGCGGATATAGTTTACCTCCTCATTTCTCTTGATAGCTGTACGGACAACCTTCGCATCTCTCTTCTCTGCGCAGAAAGGATTATGTACCAGTTCATTGGAAGTAAGAGGCTGATAAGAATCTGCACACCATTCTTCTAATTTGGCAGGAGTTTCAACCAATCCCTGTGACACTGCATATTCCCACTGAGCCTCAGTCGGCAGAGCAAATGGAATGCCTGTCATTTTCGAAAGCTTGGAAAGGAATTTCTTGCAGTCGTCCTGTGATACCATATCTACCGGAGCCTCAGGTGAAGTCGATGAGCCGCGCTGCTCCTTCATCACTGCTTCCCATAACTGTCTGCTGACAGGCTTGCCTGAGATGGAAAAGCCATCCAAAACGACCTCATGAATAGTCACATCCGCGATTTTGGTCCCTGCCGGTGTTTTTCCCATAGCAAAGGAGCCGCCTTCCACAGCAACCATGTCAAACTTGACGCCACCTGCATCAACAACTGCCGGAACATCTATGCCCTCGGCACTTCCTGATGTCTGACTTCCACACGCAGACAGAGCAAAGCAAGCTGCCGCTATTCCAAAGAGTACATATATTCTTCTCATCACAATAATTTAAAATACCTACAAATATAATACATTTTAAACGATTCCACAGCCATTTAGTAACGAGAAAAACTTCAAGGGCAATTCAACTTACACATTATAAGGTATCCGGTCAAAGGCCGAAACAGGCCAATGCTAAAATTTTGGATTTTTTGATGAACTTATTTATTTTTGTATGATTCAAGTTCCGCATTGCAAAACTTGAATTTTACGATATGTACTAAAACAGAAAACAATGCAAAACGCAAGAATAGCCCTTGCTGCAGCAGTCTCGGCAGCATTGGCTTTTATATTTATACCATCCTGCAACAGAGGAAACAAGGTCCCGGAGCCTGTCCAGCAGGACACAATCTACCCTCTGGGCTTCTGTACGGACTCCTTTGACCTCGCGGAAGGCACATTGAAAAACGGAGAAATCTTCACAGGACTGATGACCAGACTAGGCATGTCGCCCAAAAGCGCCATGGAACTCATCAGCGCATCAGACAGTGTCTTCAATCCCAAGAAAATGCGTGCAGGAAACACGTGGCAGGCTTACTACAGCACCACAGACACGACAGTGCAACTGATTGAATATCTGGTCTATAACGAGGACAAAATCAACATGACAGTATTCAAATGCCAGGAGCCTCTGTCCGCGTGGAAGGTAACAAAACCCATCGTACACACGAAACGCTACGCCGATGTAAACATCTCATCTTCACTCTGGAACGATCTCCGCAAGGCCGGCGCCCCGCTCATGCTGATTCTCCATCTGGAAGACATCTATGCCTGGACCATTGACTTCTTCTCGATCCAGCCGGGAGACAGATTCAGTGTCATCTATGACGAGACATCCTGCGAAGGCGAGACAATCGACATTGACACAGTATATTATGCCGAGTTCAGTCATGACGGGAAATGCTTCCCTGCCATCAGGCTTGACCAGGGCGACGGCGGAAACATCTACTGGAACGAAAAAGGCGAAAGCATGAAAAAGGCTTTCCTGAAAGCGCCTCTCAAATTCACCCGCATCAGTTCCGGCTTCTCTTATCACAGGAAACACCCTGTAACAGGACGCGTCAAGGCCCATACCGGAGTCGATTATGCGGCTCCTACGGGAACACCTGTAATGTCCATCGGAGACGGAACAGTCATCAGCAAAGGCTGGGGCGGAGGAGGAGGAAACACCGTCAAAATCAGGCACAACTCAGTCTATACCACTGCCTATCTCCATCTTTCCAGATATGCCGCAGGACTTAAAGTCGGTGACCATGTGAGACAGGGGGACATCATCGGATATGTCGGCGCAACAGGCGTCGCAACCGGTCCGCATCTGGACTTCCGCGTATGGAAGGGCGGCTCCCCTATCAATCCGCTGAAGATGGAATCTCCTAGCGCAGAGCCTATCAAGCCCGAGAACATGCACTCACTGGATTCTCTTGTTAAAATCCATGCAGAAGACCTGCACAGATGGATTAGCGAAGCAGACAGCCTTCGCGCAGCAACCGCCTGTGACACAATAAATTGCAAATAAGGTCAATGCCAGGCCAGAAGACCATACAGCCGGTAGCGGTATTCCGCTCCCCTTTCTCTTCCAAGTTCGGAATACCGCGTCAGAGTGGCGTAGTCAACGAACTTGAAGGGGAAATCATGCTCGGACATGAGTTCAGAAGGGAGGAAGCAATCCGCGGACTGGAAGGATTCACACATCTCTGGCTGATATGGGGATTCTCCGGCAATGAAGGAAAATGGAGTCTGACAGTAAGACCACCACGATTGGGAGGGAACAAATCAGTCGGCGTTTTCGCTTCACGTTCTCCATTCAGGCCAAACGGACTGGGACTGTCCTCGGCGCGGATCATCAGCATTGACATTGACAATCCCGAAGGGCCGGTCATCCGCGTCGGCGGTGCGGACCTCATGGACGGGACACCGATATATGACATCAAACCCTATGTAAAATACTCCGACTGTCATCCGGATGCGGTTTCAGGGTTCACCGACACTTCGGAATGGCACGAGGCAAATGTCATATTCCCGGAAGAACTCAAACGCAAGTTTCTGGGTTCCAAGTCAATGTCAGGACGATACGATACAGGAAAAATTCTATCAGCATTGACAAAGACATTGGCGCAGAGGCCTGTGCCACAATACAGTAAAGACAGCGAACGAATCTACGGAATGCCTTTCATGGGATGCGATATCAGATTCCGCGCAAGCAGCGACACTGTCACAGTAACAGATATCGTAACTGAGTTATAATCAAATAAAAGAGTTATTTCAATGACACCTGCAACCATCATTATCACAATCCTGGCATACTTTGCAGTAATCCTCACAATCTCCTGGTTCACAGGCAGAAAGTCCGACAATGCAGGCTTCTTCACAGGAAACCGCAAACAGTCATGGTATATCGTAGCCTTTGCCATGATCGGCTCAGCCATGTCTGGAGTAACCTTCGTCTCAGTGCCCGGAATGGTGGCCACATCGGGATTCGGATACATGCAGATGGCACTGGGATTCATTGCAGGTCAGCTTGTTATAGCCTTCGTACTGATTCCTCTGTTCTACAAGATGAATCTTGTCTCCATATACGAGTATCTCGAGGGCAGGTTCGGAATTTCCACATACAAGACAGGCGCCTGGTTCTTCTTCCTGTCGAAAATGACAGGTGCATCAGTAAGACTCTATCTTGTCTGCCTGTCGCTCCAGCTGATGGTATTCGGCCCGCTGGGTCTCCCGTTCTATATCAATGTCATTGTAACAGTACTGATTCTGCTCGCCTACACGTTCAGAGGCGGTGTCAAGGCTGTGATTTGGATAGATTTCCTCAAGACATTCTGCATGATCGTTTCGATTGTCCTCTGCACCCTGTTCATAAGCAAGGCCCTGGGACTCACATTCGGAACGATGTGCAAGGCCGTGGCGGACAGCGACATGTCCAGAGTCTTCTATTTCGATGACCCGAACAAACCTCAGTTCTTCTTCAAGCAGTTCTTCGGAGGAATGTTCACTGTCATTGCAATGACCGGACTCGACCAGGATATGATGCAGAGATCATTGACCTGCAAGAACTTCCGCGATTCGCAGAAGAACATCGTCACAAGTACGATACTCCAGACCATAGTGATTTTTCTTTTCCTTGTACTGGGAGTACTGCTTTATATGTTCTCATCAGCAGCGGTTTCAGGCACAATTCTGGGAGCAGAGAATGCACCGGCATTGGCAGAAGCGACAGGTGACCAGCTCTTCCCTGCCGTCGCCACAAGCGGACTCCTTCCAGTCGTCGTAGGCATCCTCTTCGTGGTAGGTCTGGTTTCATGTTCATACGCAGCCGGCGGATCGGCATTGACAGCATTGACAACATCATTTACAGTAGATATAATGGGCACGGACGGCAAATCCGAAAGCCAGGTCAAGAGCACAAGAGAGAAGGTCCATATCGGCATGGCTGTCTGCATAGGAATAACAATCGTTATCTTCAATCTGCTCAACAATACAAGCGCAATCGATGCTGTCTATAAGCTTGCCAGCTACACTTACGGACCGATTCTGGGATTGTTCGCTTTCGGCATCGCCACAAAGAGAAAAGTCCGTGACAGATTTGTCCCTCTTGCAGCAATCATCGCCCCAGTCCTGTGTCTTATACTTCAGATGAACTCGGAACGCTGGTTCGGCGGATATAAATTCAGCTACGAACTGCTGATTTTCAATGCCTTGTTCACATATATAGGACTCCTGATTCTGAGCAGGAAGGAAGTCTCAAAATAATTCAATGATGGAAAGGGAAAAAGTCATAATCCGAGCCAGCTGGATAGGGGTAGGGACCAATATTCTGCTCTCGATATTCAAAGCATGCATAGGCCTGGTTTCAAATTCAATAGCAATCCTTATGGATGCGTTGAACAACCTGTCTGACGCTTTTTCCGCCTCCGTTACCATAATCGGAATGAAGGTGGCAGGAAAGCCGGCGGACAAGGAACATCCGTTCGGACACGGCAGGGTCGAATATTTTACCGCGATAGTGATATCACTGGTCATCATCGTTGCCGGTGTTTCATGTCTTGTCGAATCAGTAAAGAAAATCATCCATCCGGAGCCGGCAGTATATACATTCCTGTCCATTCTCATACTTGCCGTAGCAATCCTGGCCAAGATATTTCTCGGAAGATATGTGAAGAAAGTCGGCAAAGATTACAATTCCGAATCACTGTGCGCTACAGGAGCCGATGCTCTTTTCGATGCATTGATTACCGGGTCAACACTGCTTGCAGCAATCTGCGGCATGATTTTCGGCAACAAACTTGACAACATCCCTATAGACGGCATCCTGGGAGGTTTCATTTCACTTATCATCTTGAAAGCCGGTTATGAAATGATGATGAAACCGATCAATGAACTGCTTGGCGAAAGAATTCCTGCAGGACTGGCCAAGTCCATCAAAGCGGATATCTGCGAAATAAGTCCGGTACTCGGCGCCTATGACCTCCAGTTGCATAACTATGGTCCGGAACAAATCGTCGGCGCCGTGAACATCGCAATCCCAGAAGAGATGACTGCCAGGGAGATACATGTCCTAACCCAGAGAATCCACACCATAATCCACGAGAAATACGGAGTAATCCTGACGGTCGGAATCTATGCCGTAGTGACCGGCGACAAGCACATCGTAGAAATGCAGGATGGTGTCAATGCCATCGTATCTTCAATGCCGGGAGTCCTTCAGGTCCACGGAATGTTCATCAATCCTACCGAGCACATCATTTCGTTCGACATAGTGATAGATTTTTCTGTCAATGATATCACAGCCCTCAAAAAGGAAATCAATGAACGGCTGGTCGAAAGATACCCCGGATTCAATGTCAGGATACACATTGACAAGGACTGGTGCGACTAACCTTTGTTTAGTCGAATTTTTTGCGTATGTTTGCGACCATTTTTGGAGTAATTTTTTGAGAGATAACGAACCGACAAATAAGAAAACATGGAGTGGTTCATACAACTATTTACAGAACAAAGCTTTATACAAGCCATCATAGTTTTGTCGCTAATCTGTGCGGCCGGTCTGTTCTGCAGCAAACTGAAATTCAAAGGTGTATCTCTTGGCATCACTTTCGTATTCTTCGCCGGAATCGTGGCCGGACATCTCGGTCTTGGCATTGACCCGAATATGCTCGCATTTGCTCAGAACTTCGGCCTGATTATTTTCGTGTATGCACTCGGACTGCAGGTCGGACCGTCGTTCTTCCCTTCATTGAAAAAAGGAGGCATCAAATTCAATGTACTGGCATTTGCAGTCTTGGTCGTCGGAGTAATCCTCACTATTGCAACAAGTTGGATAACAGGACTTTCCCTGCCTACTACCGTCGGTCTGTACACTGGAGCAGCGACCAACACTCCTATGCTCGGTGCAGCACAACAGACTCTGCTTCAGACAGATCCGTCAGCCGTGGACACATCCAACGAGATGGCTATGGCATGCGCTGTCGGCTATCCGTTCGGAGTAATCGGTGTCATCCTCTGCGTCATCATTCTCAAGTTCATATTCCAGAGGGGCAACAAGAAAAAGACAGACTCACATAACAACCAGACGTTCATAACCGAGTTCAAAATCAGCAATCCGGCCATCTACGGAAAGTCTCTGAAAGACATAATGAAAGATGTATCGATACGCCTTGTTGTTTCTCGCGTATGGAAATTCAACGGCAATGCCAACGAGTCTGACGGCAGACAGGGAACGGTTATCATCCCCAACGGAGACACTATTCTGGAAAAAGGTGAACATGTCATGGTCATGTCCAAAGAGAGTGAGGTCGGCGCAGCAGAAAAACTTTTCGGAGAAATCGTAAATAAAGACTGGAACAAGAAAGATATAGACTGGAACAACATAGACGGAATGCTTGTATCCCGTCATGTTTTCGTGACAAAGCCTAATGCCAATGGTGCAAAACTCGAGGCCCTGCACCTCAGAAACGCATTCGGAATCAATATCACACGCGTAAACCGCGCCGGCATTGACATTCTTCCTTCCAGTCACCTCCGCCTCCAGATTGGAGACAAACTCACCATCGTAGGTAAAGAAAGTGCCATCGACAAAGTTGCTGAAGTGCTTGGAAATCAGGAAAAAGAATTACGTAATCCTAATCTGTTCTCCATTTTCGTGGGCATGATGGTCGGACTGATTCTCGGAAGTATTCCGATTTTCATTCCGGGCATGAGCACACCTATAAAACTCGGTATCGCGGGCGGACCTATCATCGTTGGTATTCTTATGGGAGCCTTCGGACCACGTCTGCATTTCACCACCTATACCACACACAGCGCAAACCTGATGCTCCGTCAGCTGGGTCTTACGATTTACCTTGCAGGACTCGGTCTCAGTGCAGGTCCGGGATTTTTCGAGACTGTATTCCGCCCTGAAGGACTGACCTGGATAGGCGCAAGCCTGGCATTGGCAATTGTCCCTGTACTGCTTGTCGGCTATATCGGATCCAAATTCTGCAAGACCAGCTATGCGGCCAATGTCGGTCTGCTATGCGGAGCAATGGCGAATCCAATCGCATTAAACTATGCCCTGAGCACTGTCGATGACGACGAGCCGTCAGTTTCATACGCCACAGTATATCCGGTAGAGATGTTCCTGCACGTGATAGTGGCCCAGATGCTGATGCTTCTCTGCTAGATTATCCTCCTGTTTTTCATTTTATACTTTGTCAGGACCAACAATCATCACTTGGCCCAGGCGAAACTTTGTAACATTATTGTAATATTTCGTACGGTTTAGTAACTTTGTATTAACATTTATCATACTATAATTCTATAATGAACACATACAGATATGACGGGGGAAGTGAGTTCCCGTATCAGTATAAGTATCAGCACGCGGCAATCACAGCGGATTGCGTTGTATTTTCCTTCGACGGAAAAAAGCTAAAAGTTCTGCTTATAAAAAGAGGTAACGAGCCCTATAAAAACAAGTGGGCTTTTCCTGGAGGTTTCCTGAAAATGGACGAGACTGTAGAGGAATGTGCACGCAGAGAACTTAACGAAGAGACAAGTCTGACCCCAACATTTTTGGAGCAGCTGAACGTATTTTCAATGCCGGGGAGGGATCCTCGGGAACGTGTCATTTCCATCGCATACATAGCACTTGCAAAAGAGACTTACGTCAAAGGGGGCGATGATGCTTCCGAAGCGCGCTGGTTCGAGATGGACAATCTTCCGACTCTCGCTTTCGACCATTCACAAATCATGGATGCTGCACTGAGCCGTCTGAAAAAAACTATCCACTTCAAGCCGGTAGGTTTCGATATGATGCCGGACGTCTTCACATGCCCTGACCTCCAGAGACTTTATGAGGCTGTTCTGGGTGTCAAACTGGACAGACGTAATTTCTTGAAGAAAATGATATCACTCGGTCTTCTCGAACGTATAGAGGACATCCACAGGGAGAAGAACATCATTCTCGAATCGGGAGCCCAGAGAGCACGCGCTCCAAGAATTCCAATCAAGTACAAATTCAATCTGAATAAATACAACGAACTGAAGGAGAACGGATTCAGGCTTGAATTCTAGTATCCTTCTGACTATCGGAACGATACATTGACGGAGTAATACCGGTAATGCGTTTGAAGATACGGGACATGGCAGACAAGTCAGTAAAGCCGGCCATAACTGCCAAGTCTGTCATTGACTTGCCTGTCCCGGCATCTATCAGACGCTTTACTTCTTCTATGCGGAGGTTGTTTATCCAGGCATTGAAATTCATCTCATAGATATCATTCAGGAACCCTGAAAGGGAACGGGGATTGATGCCTATCTCGTCTGCCACTTTCGCCAATGTCAGACCCTCCGCCAGATAAGGTTTCTCGGGACGTACCGCCCATGCGTGAATCAAGGCCTCGATACTGCGTCTGTCAATGCTGATCTGCAAATCTTTTCCGTCATTTCCTTCATCAGCACTGACATTGACAATATCCTGATTCTCAGCCCTTTCCGTGTCGGTAATTTCAGGGGTCAATTGACAGGCGGATTTCTCAACCATCTCTTCAGAAGGAGTATCATCAAATTCATTGAGATCTTCTTCGAAAGCCGGAGACATCTCGACATAGGTCGTTTTCTTGTTCAGGATAATGATGGTGAGGACAAATACTGTCAATGTAGCAAGAGAAATCAGGATGACATCCACTGTCCTGTTGGACGCGAAGTTGCCCAATACCTGAAAGAACACGTAGGCAATGAATCCATATATTGTATAGGGTAATCTGCTTTCCCCGATTGCCTGAGAGCCGGAGAAATAGTTCCCGACACCCTTCTTGTAGCTGACACTGGTTTTCACTAGCCAGAACATGCAGAAAATCATCTCTGTCGCAATCACATAGACAAGTATTCTGGAAAGCGTATGTGCTACAGTTGTTTCCAGAAAGGCTGTATAACTGACGATGCTGAAATTATTGCCGGAATATGCGATATATCCCACTAAATATAGCACTGACAATATGAGTACCGGCAAAGGCATGAACTGTTTTTTGCGCTTCGTCACCTCCTGTGAAAACATGAGCTCTATCAGAGCGAACGTCATCAGGTATAACTGGAAATAGAAAGCCGCAGGAATAATAAACCTTTTAAGGACAAAACAACTCTCGCCCATCGAAATGAATACTGCGGACATAAAATAAGTAATCGAGTCGATCAGTATGCTGTATGCCAGATATCTGCGGACTTTGACGAAAGACCTCTCTTTTTCCTGCTTGATATGTATCACGAACAAGAATATGGAAATCACGACACATATCGTACTGCACACTAAATGTATAGAAAAATACAACAAACTCATTTTGTTTTTCTTTAACAACTACCGCTATGCGGAACCAACGCACACGTAATAAATACACTTTATGTCATAAAGACACAATTGCACTAAACGACGACAGTCTAGAGTTAACCTCACAAAAATACGATTTTTTATAAATAAAACGAAAAAAGTCAGAATCTCAAACAAAAACGACAGTGGAACCAAACCATCAAGCATTATTCGTTTTGGCTTGCAGATTCGCCATTTGGTAGTAATTTTATACTCATCCGCTGTGATATTTTGCCATTTGATTATAAAACGCTATATTTCGAACACTTGAATAGAAAACACATTATTAAAAAACTATTACAATGAAAAAGTTCATTTTTGCAGCTGCTGCGGCAGCTCTCATGTTCTTCAGCATTGACGCATCTGCACAGCTGAGCGTCGGTGCAGGTTTCGCGAAATCTGACCTTAAGGAAAAGGTAGATATCAAATCCATTACCCAGAAAGAGACTGCCAACGCAAATGGCGTATATGTAGGCGCTGACTATACCTTCAAGTTCAAGTATGGTCTCGGCTTCACACCAGGCATCGAGTGGGTTTTCGTAGGCGACAAGGACGTCAAGGAACTCGGATTTGGAAACATCAAAGGCGAAGCAAAATTCAAAGAGCACTACATCAATGTTCCTCTCCAGCTGAACTGGGGCATCGATGTAAAGGTTGTAAGAATCTTCGTGTTCGCAGGTCCGACAATGTCCTTCAACATTTCCTCAAATACCAAGACTAAGGGCAGTGCACTGGGCACAGACACTGGCACTTCCAAGGTAAACACGAAGGATTTCTTCGAGAATCTCGGCGGAAAGTACAGTAGCTTCGACCTCATGATGGGCGCTGGTGCAGGTGTCGACATCGCGAACATAATCAGAGTCAAATTCGGCTATGACTGGGGTATGGTGAACAGAGGTGACAGCGACATCCAACTTCACAGACAGCAGCTCAAACTCGGTATCGCTTTCCTGTTCTAGAATGCGACATATATGATGACAAAAACGGCAGCCCGATTATTCCGGACTGCCGTTTTTGTCATATTTGAGAACTATTACTTCACGGGGTGTTTTCCCGGCATTGATGTGACAACGCAGTAAGGTCCGGAGTAAGTCACTGTGCCTGACGAATAGACAAAGTCCCGCAAGGCATCATTTCCATCAAGGCGCTCTGTGGTGGTAACCAAGGTGAATGTTTTTCCTCCCAGAGCAGTCGAGTCTGAGGCGTCACGAAGAAATGCATCAGCATCCTTTTTATAATCAACGATTTGACGACCGAGATAGACATCCATATTCTCCGGTCTGTGGACAAAAAGCGTCACCACTTCAGTGCCTTCAGGTACATCCTGGCATACTTCTCTGTAACCCATATAAGGATTAGCCTTTACAAGGACGCCTGAAGCAGCGTAAATCATAAGAAGAAGCGAAGCTCCCATCATGAACACCGGAAGATTCCACTGGCGTCTTCTGAAAAGGAACCAGAGGGCAAGCAGATTGCCGATGAACAGAAGGGCCGCAGCAATCTTGGTTGCACCGGAGAAGGCGAAATTATATTCATACAGTTCCGGAACAAGCGCATTGACATTGACAATACCGGCGAGCACCAGCATTGACACTAACGCTGCGAGCGACATTATCGCGGCAGGGATTGCAATAGCCCATACGAGCCAGCGGCGAGTTCCTTTTCTGCTGCTGACAAGCGGGAAAAGGTACACCACGAATGGGAACATAGGCGCCAGATAGACAGGTAGTTTGGAGCTGAATGAGGACAGCATCACGAATGTCGAACCGATGATGCAGAGGAAGAAAATTTCCAGGTCAGAGCGTACTGACTCTGCAGAAATTTCTGACTTATTCTTTCCGGAAGGCCAGACGGATTCCACGAGACTGCCTACCAGAATAAAAGTATAAGGGGCTATGCACCAGAGGATTGCGACTGCGTAGAACCAGAACGGACGGCTATGGGTAAAGGCTTTTACGGCGCGTCCCATGGTCTGCTTGAAAAGGAGATTGTCGAGATATTCCATTCCCCCGTCGAAGAAAACGCATGTAAACCAAATCGCACAGAGCGCAGCGATTACACCCCATGTCTTAAGTCCTAGATATTTTCCGATGTCACGCCATTTGCACTTCACGATAAGGAAAACCGCTATGGAGACCGGAGGCACAAGCAGGCCGACAGGCCCCTTGGTAAAGAGCGCCATGAATATCCATACAGGAAGAAGCCAACTGCATTTCTTATAGACTACTGCGTCTCCCCCATCAGGTTCTCCGTCCATCCGAAGTTCGTACATGCGCCAGAATGTGAACAAAGCCAGCGCGATGAACATGCACATAAGCATATCCATGCGGATCACGACGGCAGTACCGAGAAACATGACGCAGGTAAGAAGCATCATCGCCATAGCCATCCTGTCGGAAACTGAAGCATTCGACATCACCCATCTGTCCATCAGCCAGACAATTACGAATGCCGGAAGAATCGAGAACAAGGTCAATGCAAATACGCTGTGACCTCCTGTCAATGTCTTGCAGAGCATTACTATCCAGAGATAGAGAGGCGGTTTGTCGGCATAGGCCGCACCATGATTGAAGAAGGCGAAGAAGTTGCCTCCCTCAAGGGCCTCGTCAGCAATGCTGAGGTATCTCAGTTCATTGGACGGGGTAAAGTCTCTCATCAGCATCTCTGGAATGAGGCAGATGATCGTGAACAGAAAGACGGCAAGCAGCGGGTGCTTGGTGAGAAAATTATTTTTCATCGGATTTCTTTTCTTTGAATCCTATTACAAGGTTCCTGATATAGGCAACGAAACCGAATGACTGTCCCAGGATGAGGACAGGGTCGAGACGGAAGATTCCGTATGCGATTATGACACTGGAGCCGAAAAGGCTGATGGCCCAGAAGCCGACAGGCAGGGTGGACTGATGCTTATACCTGGAGTAAAAGTATTGATATACAAATCGTAAGGTAAATATAACCTGTCCGGCTGAGCCGAAGACAACCAGCCAGAACGGGATATTGTCGTTCCTGAAGAAGTTCTGGAAATAGACTGACGCATTCTGGAGCATCAGGACGACTGCCACTACCGGCGTAGCCAGAAGGACTGTCTGCAGGACAAGTCCCAAACGTTTCCATACACCTTTGGCATTGAGGTTCCACAGGTATATATAGTAGGAGATGAGCTGCCCGAGTACTATCGAGAAGTCATCCCTAAGGATTCCATAGACGAAGAAAAGGTAAGAACCGATTACGCTTAGCACCCAATAGGCGGACGGGGAAACGACCTTCTTGGCCTTTTCCGACTTCCACCACTGGAAAAGTGTTCTCAGGGAAAAGAAAATCTGGGCCGTGAAGCCGATGGCCATGATCATGGCCTTTGATATTTCGTGAACTGCCAGCATCCCTTATTGAACGTTGTTCTCCCCTACCTTGTAATTGATATAGCGCGGACGCATCCACCTGTATGCGAAACAGTCGGCAAATGGTCCGACCAGACGGTTCCAGAGGTGATATTTGGACTTTCCTGCGACCCTCGGGAAGTGTCTTACAGGAACCTGTCCGTATGTGCAGCCGTCCTGGAGGAGAACGAGTGCGGGAAGGAACCTGTGCATACCCTTGAACATGGGGATACGCTTGGCAACGTCTGAGCGGAGAATCTTCAGAGGACAGCCGGTATCTGTAGCTCCGTCATGAGTCATCATTTTACGGAATCCATTGGCAATCTTGGACTGAATTCTCTTGAAAAAAGTATCTTTACGATTCGCCCTGATACCTATCATCATGCTCTTGCCCTCCATTCCGTCCAGCAGAAGATTGAAATCTTCCGGAGTAGTCTGAAGGTCCGCATCCATATATCCGACAAACTCAGAACAGGTATAGTCGAAACCGGCCTTGATTGCAGCGCTCAGGCCCGCATTCTTGACGAAACTGATATAATAGAAGTCTTTATTTCTTGCACATACTTCCTGGATACGGGCAAGGCTGCTGTCAGCCGAACCATCATTGACAAAGAGAACGCAGGAACTGCATTTGCTCTTTGGCAAGAATTCAGAAAGTGCCTTTTCCAGCGCATATATATTATCCTCTTCGTTATAGACGGGGACCACAATCGTGAATCGGTATTCTCCGGTCTTGTTCATATTCGGTATCATTTTTATGTTTAACCCACAAATGTAAGAAAATTCGAAAAAACAAAAAAATGCCGCATATACGGGGTTATTGTTTGAATGTTCCGTATATTTGTATGATTTGGAGGATTTATTATGAATGGGGATATTCAGGTCTGGGATCCGCTCAGAAAAAAGAATGTGACATTGACACCGGAAGAAAGGGTGCGTCAATGGTTCATCACTGTGCTGAGGGACGTAATGAAGGTTCCCATGCACATGATGATGAGCGAAGTGGGCATGAAATACGGCGAAGGTACGGTAAAAAAGGAGTTCCGTGCCGACATTGTGGTCTTCGACCGCAGGCCGGGTCCGATGATGATTGTAGAGTGCAAGCGTCCGGATGTGGAGATCACCAAAGGGGTGATGGAGCAGGCGCTTCGTTATGACATGGTCATGGATGTGAGCTTTCTGGCATTGACCAACGGGCACAAGACCGTTATCTGCAAGAAAGAACATGGTCATGTAACATTCCTCGACAAGCCTCCTGTGTATATGGAAATGCTGGAGTGCGGTACTGAGGTATCCCCCGGCAAGAATGATTGAATAATTGAAATTAAAAATATGACGGTGACTAAGGGATTTCTGGATGCGCCGATTTTCGGCATCGTCTCGGAAGTAGCAGAGAATATTGGTGTAAGAGCTTTTGTCATAGGCGGTTACGTGCGTGATTGCTTCCTTGGCAGGACGAATGATGACATTGACATAGTGGTAGAAGGAAGCGGTATCGCACTCGCGACTGCTGTTGCTGACCATATCAAGAAAACTGAAAAACATGGCTGCCGCGTCTCCATCTTCAAGAATTTCGGCACGGCCATGCTGAAGTATCACGGCATTGAGGTAGAGTTCGTGGGCACGAGGAAAGAATCCTATCATCGTGATTCACGAAAGCCGATTGTGGAGGATGGGACTTTGGAGGACGACCAGAAAAGAAGGGATTTCACTATCAATGCCATGGCATTCAGCCTCCAGAAGGGTGATTTCGGCGCATTGGTAGATCCGTTCGGCGGAATCAAGGACCTCGCGGCAGGTATAATCCGCACTCCCCTGGACCCGGACACGACATATAGCGATGACCCGCTCCGTATGCTTCGCGCCGTGAGATTTGCTGCCAAGCTCAGCACCCCTGAGATGCAGTTCAGGATTGTCAATGAGTCTCTTGAGTCAATGAAAAGGATGAGGGAGAGGATGTCTATTCTTTCCAAGGAGAGGATTGCAGAGGAACTGAACAAGATGCTTCTGTGTCCCAAGCCGTCCATGGCGTTTCATCTGATGGACCAGACCGGACTTCTGGAATATGTTCTTCCAGCATTGTGCAAGCTCAAGGGCGTGGAAACTGTAGAAGGTAGAGGTCACAAGGATAATTTTTCGCATACTCTACAGGTTGTGGACAATGTCGCGGCCGAAGAGATAAAAGGCATTGGCCTGGGAGAACTGCTTGACTATACTCCGCATGAGAACGGAGACGGATTCGACGAGTCAGTCAGGACTTCACCTTGCGTATGGCTGAGGTGGGCGGCTCTCCTTCATGACATCGGCAAGCCTGCAAGCAAACGTTATGACCCTAATATCGGCTGGACTTTCCATGGGCATGAGGTAATCGGTTCTCGTATGGTTCCGAAGATTTTCCAGCAACTGAAGATGCCTCTCAATGAGAAGATGAAGTATGTCCAGAAGCTGGTCGCACTGCATCACAGGCCTGTAGCCCTTGTGGATGAAGAGGTTACAGATTCTGCTGTCCGCCGTCTGCTTTTCGATGCCGGAAATGAGATTCAGGACCTTATGCTGCTCTGCAATGCCGATATCACGTCCAAAAATCCTGTGAAGGTGGAGAGAATCAGAAAGAATTTCGAACTCGTAAAGGAAAAGCTTGTCGAGGTAGAGTCCAAAGACAAGATCCGCAATTTCAAGAATCCTATTACAGGTGAATATGTTATGGAGGTCTATAACATTCCTCCGTGCAGGGAAATCGGCGAGCTGAAGGAATATGTGAAGAACGCCATTCTGGATGGAGTCATCGGCAACTCATTCGAAGAGGCTGATGTGCTGATGCGCAAGCGTGCCGTCGAGATGGGACTCAATGCGGTAAAATAAACCTGCCGCCTATGCTGACAGACGATTTCCTCTTATATATAATGGGTGTCAGACGCTATTCGCGCCGGACTCAGGAAATCTATGCCGGAATATTGAAGGAGTTCAATGAATATGCCGCGAGCTATTCCCTTCCCCATGAGCCGGCTGCTTCGCAGGAGGGAAAGGTCAATGCTGATGTGGATTTCATTCTGAGGGCATTGTACAAGACTATCATAAGGAATTATGAGGTCTATCTTTCCGATGAGCGCAAGCTCAATGCCAGAACCATCAATCAGCATTTGTCCGTTCTCAGCAGTTTCTGCAGGTGGCTTATGGGGCAAGGTCTTCTCAAATGCAATCCGGTGAAGCTTGTCAGCCGGCCAAAGTGTGAGAAACGGCTACCCGTTTTCTATCGTCAGGATTCAATGGAGGATTATCTCAGGGAGACTTTGCCTTCCGCAGATGGGGAATCTCTGAAAGCTCTGGAAAATGTTGCCGGGTCCCTCCATGATGGCACTCCGACGTCTTCCAGCGCCTATAAGCTGGCTTCCGACTTGTATTCGAGAAGACTCAGACGCATGATTATCAGCACACTATATGAAACCGGCATGCGACGGGCCGAATTAATTTCATTGAAAATCGGCAGCATTGACTTCAGACGAAGGATTATCACTGTTAGCGGAAAAGGAAATAAAATGCGAGAAATTCCTCTTACACCTGCACTTTCTAAAGAAATTTTATTATATTTGAAAGCAGCGGAAGCGATAGTCGGACGGGAAAGGACCGCGAGTGAGCCATTCCTCATAACATTGACAGGAGCCGGTGTTTATCCGGTTTTGGTCGATAGAGCGGTGAAGAGCGAGTTAGGAAATGTTGACAGCATCACGGGCAGGAAATCGCCTCACGTGCTCAGGCATACTTTGGCGACGGAACTGCTGAATGACGGTTCAGATCTATACTCCATTAAGGAGTTGCTCGGGCACTCTTCCCTGGCGGCGACTCAGGTCTATACCCATAACACTATCGAGAAGCTGAAAAGTGTTTATTTAAATGCTCATCCGCGGGCCAGAAACACTTCTGGAATCAAGGATGATGCTAACGGTAATCTCTCTGACGGGAAACCGGAGGAGTAAAAATGGAGGTATTTATGGAGATTAGAGTTCATTCACTCAAATTCGATGCGGATCAGAAACTTCTTGATTTCATTGAGAAGAAGGTTTCAAAAATCAGCCGTTTCGATGACACCATTACCGATGTGGAAGTTGTGCTTTCTCTTCTCGAGGAGCATGAGAACAAGAATGTGAAGCTTCAGGTACATGTTCCGGGAGGTTCGCAGGTTATTGAAAGAAACGCGAAGTCCTTCGAGACTGCCATCAATGATTGTGTTGATGCAATGAAGGAAAAGCTTACCCGTAACAGGGAGCGCAAAACTGAATAAACTAGCTTAGGTTTCGCATGTCGAAACACCCTGCCAGTTCCGTGAAGGCGGCAGACTTATTTCGCCCGGCTCTATAGAGATATAGAGTCGGGCGATAATTGTTATGAGCGGCAGCCATGCCTGGAGCCAATCCGGTTGAAAGTGCCGCGTTCCGTATTCATGGATTTTATGTAATTGATTCTGTCCTTGTCGTCAAGCCGGGCCGATGCCAGGATGATATAACCCAATTGCTATGCATTACTCATCTCTTCCTTTAGCTTGGAAACTTCTTCTGCTGAGAGCCCTGTGGCTTGCGTGATAATCTCGCAAGATGCACCGAGCCGTATAAGGTTCATCGCTATTTTCGAGCGTTCGTCTTTACTGCCTTCCTCACGCCCTTCTTTGAGACCTTCCTTGCGCCCTGCTTCTTTGCCTTCCTTGCGTCCCTTCTCACGGCCTTCTTTTATACCCTCCTCTTTGCCTTCTTTACGTCCTGCTTCAAGTCCCTCCTTAAGACCTTCTGCTTTGCCTTCCTCATGCCCGGTCTCACGCGCGTACTCGATCTGATTGTATGTGTCCCGTTCCGTATT
>FR890578.1 GCA_000435075.1 Bacteroides sp. CAG:770
TGAAGGGATTGACTGCAGCTTCGCTCAGATTGAAAACATTTAACGGCAAGCACTATATTATTGTCAATTAATTCAAATGCAAAAATGAATTCAATAAAACATTTCTCTCTGTTTTTAATGTATTGCCTGTTATCTTTACCTTTGACAGCTCAAAACACTAAAGTCAAATCTGAAGAAGTAACGGTAAAGGCAATGACATACAACACTTATAGTGGCCGTAAAATGGGTATTGATAAAATTGCAGACGTCATCAATAAAGAAAACCCTGACATCGTTTCCCTTCAGTAAATAGAACGGAACACTAAGATTAATCCATGGGATACACCTAAAAAACTATCCGAACTGACAGGGATGAAATATTATTATTTTGTCCACGCGCTTGATATTCCTTCAGGAGGAGATTATGGAAACCTCATTCTTTCAAAATATCCGATTTGCGAAGAAAAAAGTTTCAAGTTAAGTGCATTAAAGAAAGGTGATTATATCCGCTCATTTGGTTATGTAAAAGTCTTGAAAGGATGTAAAGAATTCTATTTCGCAACCACACATTTGGATCATAAGTACGAAGACGCAGCCCGTCTGCTTCAGATCAATGAAATTCTTTCTCATGTAGAGCAGCTGGACCTTCCCATCATATTGGGTGGAGATCTGAATTCCAGACAAGGCTCTGCCACTATGGATGCCTTCCAAAGATACTTCACCGTCAATTGCTTGAGTGATGGAGCCCCGTGGACAGTACCGGCGCCACATCCATCCTATGCATGTGACTGGTTGATTTATGCGCCTAACAATGCATTTGTAGTAAAAGCATACAATGTCTGCTACTGGGCTGACAAAGAATCCGACCATTTTCCGGTAACAGCCACTTATGTAATCAGATAAATAACCTTACACACGTTCAGCCAAGGCGATTGACGCCTCACGCAAATATCAATTTTGCATAAACAATTGCAGCGTCCACCTGATGGCTGAAGGAGTTTCAGAGCAGAAATTTTCAGTAATTGTTTTCCGA
>FR890579.1 GCA_000435075.1 Bacteroides sp. CAG:770
CGCTCATCCCTGTCGGGCTCGCGCCCGACATCCCATTCACAAGGCCATGGGCGGCCATGCCTCCCACGGCCACACCTCCGACCTGGCCTTCAAGAAACGTGGATATGGAGAGGAAACGGTTATCTGGGATTGTGTTGTAATCGGTGACTATGAATCCCGGAATTTTCACAAAGTTAAACGTCCGTGGAAAGTGCCCTTTTCCGGACGAATCTGCTGATGCCGGTTCAGTTTTCACTTCTGAAGTCAGGTGCCGGACTCATTCCCTAGACTATACTCAGATACGCCTGGCGTAAAAACTTTACGGAACCATCGGAAAATCTGACCTGGAAGGTACCGCCATCCTTAGAAACATCTATTATCTCACCGACACCGAAAATCTTGTGAGACACCTGAACACCAATACGATACGGATTTTCATAGATGGCACGGTCCGCAGCAAAACCATCATTCACATCACCGAAATCGCCTCCAGATTCGCCGAAACCGGTCTGGGCACCACTACCAAGCCCATCACCAATGCCTTGAAATGCCATCTCAGGACGGAAATTCTCCTGGTCCAGAACATGAATCATATTCTTGGTCCGGCCCCATAAGTACTCAGGCATTGCTCCCTCAGTCACAAACATTGACCTGCGAATCTCAGTAAGAAAACGAGACGGATACTTGTTCATCTTAGTGGAAACATTGAACCCCTCGGACTCAGTCAGAAACAACTCAGACTCAGCACGAGTGATAGCGACATACATCAGACGGCGCTCCTCCTCCTCACCATTCTTCTTATACTCACGAATCGTCCTCATGCTCGGGAAAATACCCTCACTCAGACCCGTCACGAAAACATAAGGAAACTCCAGACCCTTGGCCTGATGGATGGTCATGAGACGGACCACAGACGAATCTTTACGAAAATCAGCATTGGAATACAACGCGATATCTTGCAGATAATCAGATAGTTTTACCTCCAGCCCCTCATGAGACTCCTCATAGAAACGGATTGACTTCACTAGCTCATCCACGTTCTCCAGACGGTCCTCATCCTGATCTTCACGAAGCATTTTCTTAAGACCGCTCTTGTCCAGAAGAATATTCATCAGGTCTGAAATGCTCCGTTCCTCCGCCAGCTTCCGCCCCATCTCTATCAATGCCAGAAATTCAGAAGCCCCCTTGATGCCGGCCAGCGCCGGGGTCTCTGTCAATGCCGTATAAAGGGAACGCTCACCGGCATTGACACTACCCGTTTTCGCGGCAGCCTCTAGATTGGACATGAACTTCTTGCCCAGGCCACGTGCAGGGACATTGACAATCCTCCTGAACGACAGGTCGTCATTCGGGTCGGCGATTACGCGGAGGTAACTCAACGCGTCTTTGACCTCTTTCCGTTCGAAAAACCGCACGCCGCCCCAGACCGAATACGGGATTTTGGCGGACATCAATGCCTGTTCGACGGGGCGGGAAAGGTATGACGAACGGTAGAGAATCGCGAAGTCGGAAGGCCTGGCAGGAGCGGCGCCGTCACGCCCCTCGATACGCCTGATAATCTGATTGGCAATCCATTCCGCCTCCTCCTTCTCGGTCTTGCCATGGAAATGAGTCACCTTGACGCCATCAGGACGAAGTGTGAAAAGATTCTTGGGAATACGATTCACATTATTGGATATCACACAGTTAGCCACATCCAGGATATTCGGGGTAGAACGATAATTCTCATCCAGAATGATAGTCTTGTCCGCAGCGAAATCCACAAAACGGTGAGGCTTCGCACCGCGCCACTCATAAATGCATTGGTCCGGGTCGCCGACTATGAACAGGTTCTTGTGGAACTCGGCCAGCTTCTCGATAATCTCCCAGTTGTCCGTGTTGCAATCCTGTGCCTCATCCACCATTATATAATTCAACTGATTCTGCCAATACTCGCGCGCATCGGGAAACCGGTCCAGAATATACTTTGTAAAATTTTCAATGTCATCGAAGTCCAATGCATAATCCTTCAGTTGGCGTGAAATGAAACATGCCAGTTCAGATTTCTTCATCTCATCCGAAACAACAGCCCCGGGAACCATGTAGGTCGTGATATAGTCATTCATTGACTTAGAGGAACTTACGCTCGCAAGGAAGTTCTTGACAGTCTTCTCCGTCCGCTTCAGTCCCAGCTCGTCCATGCACTCCTTCGCCACAGATTTTGCATCGTCCTCATCCAGGATCCTGAAATTCTTCGGGAATCCGAGACGATAAATCTCGCGGCGCAAAAGCTTGACGCAAAAACCATCAATCGTGCACACAAAGTCGTTGTAATCACCACTTTGGACCATTGCCGAAATTCGCTGCCGCATCTCAGCTGCCGCCTTGTTCGTAAAAGTGAGGCACAAAATATTGGCAGGGTCAATGCCGATTTCATTGACCAGATATGCGTACCTGCAGGTCAATGCCTTTGTCTTGCCAGTGCCGGCTCCGGCAATGACCCTGATTCGCCCTTCCGTAGAAGTGACCGCCTCCCTCTGGCGCGTATTGAGTTTACTTAGATAGTCCATGATGCGAAGATAGTGAAAGATGCGATAGAAGAATAGGATATGTCCAAGAAAAATTATGCCTGCAAATCGGGAACGACTTTGCCGGCGGATTATTTTTTGATTGTAAATTATTATCTTTGTAGATTGTATGAAACGCATTTTGTCTAAAATATCCAAAATATGGTTCCCGGCGCTGGTGGTCGGGATTGTGGCCGTGCAGAGCTTCGCGTCAGATTATTCCAGGACCTCAGACATGTGGGGCAGATTCTGGAGTCGCCCGGAGCCGGTGACGGACACAGTCATATACCATAATAATATATATACCAAATTCATGTCCGAATATGACAGGGTAATGGCAGATTCGCTGTCAGATTTCCTTCTGGAAGACAGCGCAGAAGTCTTCATCACCGCCAGAGATACAATGAAAGTCCCTGACTCATTGCGACTTACGGACCCGTTCAGATATAAGTACTACGTCGCCATCAAAGACTCATTGACACACGTAATCGTCAGAGATTCATTGAAAAAAGCCGGCGACAGCCTTGACTGGCCACGGTTGGATTCCCTTTATAGGCTGGACTCCATCGAGACCGCGATAAGAAAATTCAATGCCTGGTATGCGTCATTGGACAAGGCCGCCCGGAAGAAATACGACTTCGAACAGAAAATGAAGGTTCGCCAGCATAAGATCGACAGCATGCTGTCAGCAAAAGACAGCCTCATTGCCATACGGGACAGCATCAGGGAAAATACCCCGAGAATCCTCGAGACATTCGCCGTGCCGGACTCCATGTTCTACAAACGCATCCTTACATGGAAGAAAGATGAACACTTCAATGATTTGAAACTCAAGGACTTGGATACCTCGTACAACTATTGGTACAACGACTATCCTTTCTTCAGGGATAATGTCAATGTCTCATATCTTGGAACCATCGGTTCGGCCGTCCAGCCTTATGACTTCACCAAGAGAGCTAACAAAGAAGGCGTCTCATTCTACGGCCCGTACGAAAGCTACACATATAGCCCGTACACACTTCCGATGTATAACACCAAGACACCGTACACGGAATTGGCGTACTGGGGAACACTTTTCGCCAATGCCGAGAGAGAGGAAGATGAACTGCACATCATGACGACACAGAACATCTTCCCGTCATTGAACTTTACCCTGGAGTACGACCGCTTCGGCTCCAACGGTATGCTCGAAAACGAAAAGACAGACAACAGGACATTCGTCGCATCCACGAACTACATGGGCCGCAGATACCTCATGCACGCCGGATACATATACAATAAGATGTCACGCGGCGAAAACGGAGGTATCATTGACAATTTCTGGATCAGAGACACCACCGTGGGCTCCCGAGAAATCGACGTCAGACTGAAGGACGCATCGACATTGATAAAGAAAAACACCATTTTCCTGGACCAGACGTACAGGATTCCGTTCACATTCATCCGCAAAATGCAGGAGCGCAAGGTCCTGAAACGCGAGAATATGTACAGGGACAGCGTCCTCGCGACAGGGGACAGCCTGGCAATCATGAAGATGGAGGACATTCTGGCCGAAAACCAGCAGATGCGCGACGAGAAGGCCGCTGCAGACACCCTTGACACAGATATTACAACCGCGTTCATCGGGCACACCAGCGAATACTCAGTCTATCGAAAATTATACAAAGACAAGATAGGAGTGAACGATACCGATGCTAAAGAACTGTATCACAACAAGTTCTATCTGAATCCAAACGCTACTTCCGACTCGCTGCGAGTCATGAAATTCGAGAACAAGGTGTTCCTGAAACTCCAGCCGTGGGCTTCGGACGCCATAGTTTCGTCCATCAACGTCGGAATCGGCGACAAGCTCCTGAACTACTACATGTTCACGCCGGACAGCTACCTGAAAACTAAGGGCGGCAACACCGTCTGGAACTCCGCCTACATCTACGGCGGCGCGAAAGGCCAGTTCCGCAACTACTTCCACTGGGACGCCGACGCGAACTACACCTTCCTCGGAAAGGAAATCAACGACCTTGAGGTCAATGCCAATGTAGGTTTCAACCTGTATCCGTTCCGCCGCCACCGCAAGAGCCCGATGTCTTTCAATGTCCATTTCGGAACCTCACTCGACGAGCCGGAATACTACCAGCAGCATTATTACTCGAACCACTACAAGTGGGACAACAACTTCAAGAAGATATCCAGGACTGAAGTTTCAGGAGCGATAACCGTTCCTCATTGGAAACTGGGCATCGACGCAGGCTGGACCCTCATGAAGAACCATGTGTATTACAACGGGGAGGCGATGGCTGCCCAGCACGGGAGCGCAGTCAGCGTTCTCAACATTGGCCTGAACAAGAATTTCAAGTTGTGGGGACTCCATTTCGACAACAGGCTGCTCTTCCAGGTCTCATCTGATGAAGACGTGATACCTGTGCCGATGCTCGCCGTCAACTCCAGATGGTACTGGCAGTTCAATGTCGTCAAGAACGTGATGCAGATGCAGTTAGGTGCCAATGTTACCTATACCACCAAGTGGTACGAACCCGGCTACAGCCCTGCACTCGGCATGTTCTACAACCAGAAAGAAGAGAAATACGGCAACTGTCCGTACATCGACGCCTTCGTGAACATCCAGTGGAAGAGGGCTTGCATCTTCGTTAAATTTGTCAATGTCGGAATGGGCTGGCCAATGGACAAGGCCGACTATTTCAGCGCCCACGGATATATCAGACCACAGAGAGCCATAAAATTCGGAATTTTCTGGCCATTCTATATGCAGCCATCCAGAAACAAAGCTGTAAGTGCTTCAGGATCATTGGGAGGCGGCAGTTCATCCTCATCCGGAGGATCATCGGAAGGCGGAATGATGTCAGGATTCGGAGGAGGCGGAAGAAGCGGCGGACTTAACCGCGGCGGCGGATTCGGCGGCTCATTTTAGAAACATAAACCGGCATGTGTATGATACCGGACAAACTTAGAATAATTCTGAAGTACCTTGTACCTCCAGTAGCCATCATACTTGGAGTACCGCTTCTGCAAAGGTCAATCTCACAAAGAGGGGAGTTCGAGGGGGACAGACTCCGCTGCGCCATAGCGGCCACGGGAGGAAAGGGAATGAGATATTCCGTCGGTTACAACTACGAGATGCTCAGCCTGTTCTCATGGCAGATTGACAAGGAAGCAGACATATTTCTGGCGGATGAGACATGGCTTGACTCGCTGGAGACAGGCGCTGTGGACATCGTCGTGGTGCCGTACTCTGATTCATTGGTCTATGACCAGGATTACTATGCGTCGGTGCCACTCGCTGACAGCTCGGCCTGGATTGTCAATGGCAGTATGATAGCCGCGCATAAAGAAGTAAACCTCTGGCTGTCAAGATTTTGCATTACGGACGAACATGCCAAGCTTGCCAGCAGGTTCAAGCCGGGATATGAACCGCACAGGAGATACCGCGAGGGCTGGAAGTACAATACTCTAAGCCCTTACGACGACCTGATCCGCAAATATTCCGCAGAACTGGGATGGGAAAGGGAAATGCTCACTGCATTGATCTGGCACGAATCACAGTTCCGTATCGAGGCCCATTCCCGTAGGGGAGCGGTAGGCCTCATGCAGATGATGCCGCGCACTGCGAACCGGTTCGAGGCCGACAATCTGCTTGACCCTGAGGAGAATATACGCGCCGCTGTGAAATATCTGAAACTCCTCCAGCGGATGTTCTCGCATTATACCAAAGATAAAACGGAACTGTCCAAGTTCACCCTTGCCGCATACAATGCGGGAGAGGGACGTATAAAGGACTGCATAAACTATGCGGCTTCCATCGGAGCTCCACATCACACGTGGAATGATATTGTCGCAATTATTCCTGATATGAGGGAATATTCGATTCTGGATGCAGATACCGTGAAACTGGGTAAGTTCAAGGGCTATGAGACAATCAGTTACGTCGAAAAAATGACTTCTCTGTACGACTTGTTCTCCGCCCTGTCCGGCAGAAAATCTTCTAGCGCGCCCGCACCGTCGAAGCCGGATCCACACCCGACACGAAAAGACACGGCAAAAGGAGCAGCAGCATTATCACAAGATAAGAAATAACATCCGCCGCAATGACATTGACAAGGTCAATGCTGACCGGAACGAAGGATACGAAGTAGTTTTCAGGGTTCAGTCCGATTATGTGGGTGCGGCTCTGGATGAAGTAGAAAAGGAGGGCGAGGGCGTTGCCTGCCAACATTCCCTTGAGCACGACTGACGACGCCACGCGAAGGAAAACCGACGCGATGGACCTGTCCGTCATACCCATTGATTTCAGGATTCCGATGGTGGAGATGTTTCTGAAAAGCATTATCAGAAGGGAGGAAATCATGTTGAACCCCGCCACTATCGTCATGAGTATCAGGATGAAAAGGACATTGAAATCGATAAGCTCGAGCCATGAGAAAATCTCCGGATACATGTTCAATGCCGATGAGGCCACGACGGTGCTCTCGTCTTCCGGGGTGTTGAAAAGTACGCTTGCCCCGACTTCCTGAGTCATTTCACGCATCATTTCCGCGGAGCGCAATTTGTCGTCCAGAGTGATTTCGATAGCGGATACCTCATTCGGTGCCCAGCCATTCACGCGTTGCAGGTCTTCAATGCCTGCGTAAACTATCAGCCTGTCGTCGCTTCCGAGGATGTCGTCGTAGATGGATGCGATGCGGAACTTCCTGGCTTTCACGGATTTGCCGACAAAGTAAGTCAGCATTGAATCGCCCTCTTTCAGTCCCAGCATCGATGATAACCTGCGTGGAACTGACACTTTCAGGCTGTCGCCGCCTCCCGGAATGCCCTTGAAAAGGACGCCTTGGATGTCGGTGTCGGATTTGATGATGCCCGCGCGGTAAACTGCGGGTGTGATTCGGTCAATGCCAGTCAATGAGTCGAGTGATGGCATGTATGATGCGTCGCTTCTTATCGGGCTTGACTCGTTTATATAATTCAAATCCGGGGACGTCAGTCTGATATCCCCGGATATTGATGCGATTCCGCCGCGAAGTTCTTTTCTGAATCCCGCTGACACGGCAACCGCAAGTATTATAATGAAGGAGGCGATGGCTATGGTGGCCACCGCTATCCTTCCTTGGAAACGTAATTTCCTGGCTATGAATGCAGAAGCGTTCACTACCAGATGTGTACTCTTTCGCTTTCAGGGCGATACATCTTGTCGCCTTCCTTGATTCCGAACGCGTCGAAGAACTGCTGGAAGTTACGCAGGGAAACATTGACCCTGTTCACGGCGAGCGAGTGTACGTCGAGTTTGGTCAGGCGTGCCTTTTCCGCGTCGCGGATGTTCTGGGCCCATACTGCAGCGTATGCGAGGAAGAATCTCTGGTCGGTGGTGAAGCCGTCCATGACGGTGTTCTCGCCGTTGGTCGCGTTCTTAAGTGCAGAGTATGCGATGCTGATTCCGCCGTGGTCGCCAATGTTCTCACCTACAGTGAGTTTGCCGTTTGCCATGAGGCCCGGAAGAATCTCGACCTCGTCGAACTGCTTGATGAGGATCGCTGCTTTGGCATTGAACTTATCCGCATCTTCCTTTGTCCACCATGAAATCATGTTGCCGTCCTTGTCGAAGAGGCGTCCCTGGTCGTCGAAGCCGTGTGACATCTCGTGTCCGATTACGACTCCGATTGCGCCGTAGTTCATCGCGTCGTCAGCCTCAGGGTTGAAGAATGGAGGCTGGAGGATGGCTGCAGGGAAGCAGATTTCGTTGGTAGATGGGTTATAGTAGGCATTGACAGTCTGCGGAGACATGCCCCACTCCTCTTTGTCTGTCGGTTTGCCGAGTTTGCTGAGGTTGTCGGCGGTGTACCACCTGCTGGCTGCGCGGAGGTTCTCGTAGTATGAAAGTGCAGGGTCAATGTCGAGAGATGAGTAGTCTTTCCACTTGTCAGGGTATCCTACCTTCACGATGAATGCGTCGAGTTTCTCGTGAGCCTTTGCCTTTGTGGTGTCGCTCATCCAGTCGAGTTCGTCAATGTGCTGTCCGAGGGCTACCTGGAGGTTCTTGACCATCTCGACCATTCTCTTCTTGGATGACTCAGGGAAGTATTTTGCAACGTACATCTTGCCGACTGCCTCTCCGAGGATGCTGTTAGGAACGCGCATTGCCCTCTTCCAGCGTGGTTTAGGTTCGGTGACGCCTGACATCTGTGTTCCGAAGAAGTCGAATGATGCCTTGTAGAAGTCGTCGCTTGTAGAGCCGCATGATCCGCTGATGAGTCTGCCTGCAACGTAGTCCTTAAGGACATTGAGGTCGGTCTTTTCGATGAGTTTGCTGAATCCTTCGAAGAATGAAGGCTCGTTCACGTTCATGTGCTCCTGGTCAGGAATGTTCATCGCTGCGAAGTAGGTCTTGAAATCGAAGCCAGGGTACTTTGCCTCGAACTCTGCTGTGGAGATAGGGTTATAGAGTTTTTCCATATCTCTCTCCTGAACGCTTGTCCATGAGATGTTTGCGAGTTCGTCCTCTACGCCGAGTGCGTTTGCGGCTGCCTTCTCAGGGTTTTCAACACCTGCGAGTGTGAAGATCTTGGTGAGGAAGTTCTTGTAGCCTTTCTTGATTTCGGCATTGGCAGGGTCAGTGTAGTAGTCTCTGTCGCCGATTCCGAGTCCGTCCTGGCCTACGTAGAGTATCTGGTTGTCGCTGTCCATCAGGTCTGACATCACGAATGTTCCGAAGAATGGAGCCTCGCCGTTCTGGTGGAGTTCAGCAACGAGTTTTGCGAGTTCGCTCTTGTCCTGGATTGCATAAACTTCGTCGAGGTATTTCTTCACAGGCGCGAATCCTTCAGCGTTCAGCCTTGTGGAATCAAGTCCCATCTTGTAGATGTCTGAAATCTTCTGTTCTACAGAGCCTTTCTCTGCGGTCATCTGTGTCATTTCCTTGAAGAGCTGGTTCAAGCGGTCCTCGTTGTTGTCATTGAGGTAGTCGAATGATCCGAATCTTGCGTATTCAGGCTTCAAAGGATTGTTTTTCTGCCATCCGCCTGTCGCGTACTGATAGAAGTCAGTAGCCGGTGACGCTGTCGTGTCAAGATATGACAGGTCAATGCCGGAAATCTTGGCCTGTTTTCCGCCGGTGCAGCTGGCCGCCATTGCAGCTACTGCCATGAGCATTGTTATTTTTTTCATATAAACTGTGTTTATTGTTTGTTTCAATGTTTTGTTTCAATGTCAACGTCAGTGTCAGTGTCGCTGTTGTTGCCAGTGTTTGTTTCAGTATCGACATCGGGATGTTTATCCCGGGGTTTCCTGTTCATGGTAATGTCCGGGCCTTCCAGCTGGAGTTTCCAATCCAATTTGCGAAGTTAGTAAATTTATGCGATATTTGCCCGCTTTGTTAAAATCTGCGGTGTTTCCGCACAATTCGTTAAACAGTACAAAACAATGGTTAATTCAATAAAATCCGGTGCCGCACGCTACGGCACAGGCACACTTGGCCTTATTCTCGTCGCCATCGGTGTTGCCCTTTCTATCAAATCTGATCTCGGCACGGCTCCTATCTCGTGTCCTCCATACGTGGTATCATTGGCCGGATCCTTCAATATCGGCTCCTTCACAATCGGAACAGTCGGCCAGTACACGATGCTTATGCACTTGATTTTCATTCTGTTCCAGCTCTGTCTTCTGCGTAGCAAGTTCAAGCTCGAGCATCTCATGCAGATTCCTGCAGCCGTAGTTTTCGGAGTCCTCACCGACTGCGCAATCTGGGCTTTCGACTGGGTCAATGCCGGTTCGTATCTCATGCAGCTGGTTCTCATGTGCCTCTCCATCTTGGTGACAGCCCTCGGTATCAGTCTCGAAGTCAAGGGCAATGCCTGGATGCTGGCCGGCGAGATGACCAATGCCGCCCTGGCCGATGTCATCAATGTCAAGTTCCGTAATGTCAAAATAGCTTTCGATATCTTCCTGGTACTCGCTGCAGCCGCCATCGCCTGGTTCGCTTTCGGCAATTTGCTGGGCAACGGTTCCGAGAACGTGATCCGTGAAGGCACTATCATGTCAGCCCTCCTCACAGGACTCTGCATGAGGTTTACCGACAAGCTGGCCGACGTAATGGTTCCCGCTTCCGTAAAGAAATATCTGTAGGGGGCGTGGACGAAATTGTGTTACTAAAGCATTGGTAATCAATGATATAATGGTCGGGGGGGGGGGCAAATGCACGGGCTGCAGGCGCTAAACATGAAATCTAAATGAACCAGAAATGAACCATTTTCACGCGCTGAAATGTTAGGCTATATGACATATTTTGATTACATTTGCAATCGGGTTTGTCAATCTCACACAGTGAGTTAGGCAAACGGTGATTATTGTTGTTAAATCGAAGGCGATTATTTCGAGAGGAGAGGATGGTATGAGAAAACTGATAGAAAGTAGAACTTCGAAGCCGTCTGGAATTGAAGTGGCCGGAGGTAGAGACATAAAATAGATTGTCAATGAGGCAACTGGATAGTTCAATTGGTCAGTCTATAGCCGAGGAGCAGAAAATCGCGACCGCAAATGTGGCAAACGACGAAAAAACTCTGAGTGGCATCAGTGCTATTGAACAGGGCGAGTCCTGTCCAAGATTATTGGTGCACCCTGAAGGCCAGCTGAAGGAACTGCCCGGTAATGAGTTAGGTGATCTGTCCCATGAGGCTGATATGAAAAACTTTGGGGAACCAGACATGGAAACGCCTGCGAGCACGGATATGGAACCGACTCGCGACCGGAGTCAGGTCCCGGCGCCGTGGAGCTATCTTTTCATCCGAAAACGGGACGCCGAATATTTTTCGTTGAAAGCTGAGACTGAAGGCGGATTCAGGACATTCATCCATCGGACGATAGTTACAGACGAATCAGGAAAGTCCGAGAAAGGCAAACCGAACGGCAGTGCCCAAGACAGGGAAGCCAGTAATGGCACCACCGAAGGCCGACCGACAATCTCCGGCCTCATCTTCATCCAGGGCAAAACCAAAGTCATCAGGAAATATCTTTGGGAACGGTTTCCGCAATACCACCTTGTGAACGATTGCAGCACACGCAAGGCCGCGGTCATCCCCGACAGCGTCATGCAGCCGTTCATGAGAATCGCGAACACCGACCCGTCACGAATACGATTCCTCGTCAACCCGTTGACACACTATGCCGAAGGCAATACCCTCGTCGAAATCATGACCGGCCCCCTAGCCGGACTGCAAGGATACATCATCCGCATTGACAGGGACCGGAAACTCGTCATCGGCGTCGGAGATATGACAGTCGCCATCGGCGGCGTCCACAAAGAAAACTTCGAGAAAGTCGAGGAAGTCGCGCGCGCCGTCAACATCAGGCAGCGCGCCCGGCGGCAAGCGGAACAACGACGCTTGCGCGAAAGGATTGAGGCCAATGTCAATGCCGACGTGGCGTCCCAGCCTCCGGACCCGCGCCTCCTGACTCCTATACAGCAGAAAGTCGATACCGCCTTCTTCACCCCGGAGACTTTCAATGACATCCTCGTCATCACGACCAACATTGAACTCTGGACAGAACGTGCCCGGCGGCTCATACAGGCCGGCAATTTGGCCGACGCCTCAGAGATATTGACCTTTCTCCTCGAAGAGATAGGCTATTGGTTTACAAACATTTACAAGAAGAAAAGCATTGACCTTACACCCGTGAAAAAGGCCGGGAACAACGCATACAAAACTGCATTGACCATCCTGGACAACAAACATTTGCCTGAACGGACGAGACAAGATCTCGAAACAAACCTGGACTCACAAATGTTAAGACACGGATATTTATTCATTGCTTAAATCTCGCTAGTTATCGACTTGCTGATTGCTTGCGTGAATTGGAGGTCCTATTCTAGCACGGAGGCTGTAAGGCCCACGCACTTTTTTGTGCACGTTACCCCCACCCTAAATCCCTCCCCTCGGGGAAGGGACTTACCCTCGCCCTCGCGGGCTCCAAAAGTTGTGTTTCGCAAGAGCGAAACTTATATTCATTATGAAATAAACTGACAATATGATACTTCAAAGAATCTCAAACTGGTATTTTACCAAAAAAGCACTGCCGCACCTCTGCATTTTATTGATAGACTGCGCGATAGTCGCATTCTCCGGCTACGTCGGCTACTACATTGACAAAGGCGGTGACATCTTTGTGGACAGCTTCTGGCAGATCACATTCGGGCTCATGGTCGGGCTCGTGCCAGTCATTGTCGCATTCAGACTCCTTTACACCTACTCAGGCATTGTCAGATACTCATCATTCGTGGATCTGCAGCGCGTCATGATGGCCACATTGTCCGGCTCCGTCGCATGCTACCTCCTCGGACTTGGCATAAACGGCATCTGGCCTGAGCAGCATACCATCATGGTACCGGACCTGCAGACCGTATTCATAATCTTCGTAGGCAGCTCACTCTTCCTGTGGGTTGAGCGCGTGGTCGTGAAACGCCTCTTCGACTCATTCAATCTGGACAACGCCACCCCTGTCGCCATCTACGGTACAAAAGCCGGCGGCATCAGCATTGCCAAGAGCATAACAGCTGTCAAGGACAAGAAATATTCCCTCCAGGCCTTCATTTCCGACGGAAAAGAAATGAAAGGCTCATATCTCATGGGCAAGCCGGTATTCCTGAACGAACGGGGACTCGCCGAGAAACTCAGACGAGAAGGCGTCAAAGCCCTCCTTGTATCCCCATTGAAAACCGAGAGGTTCCGTAACAATGCCGAAATGGTGGACGAGTTCATCTCAGCCGGGATCACCATCATGATGATGAACAACGGCGAGGAATGGGACGGAAAAGAAGAAAACCTCACACACCAGAACCCTCGCCCGGTGGACATCGAAGACCTTCTGCCACGCGAGAAAATCGAAGTGGATATGAACGCCATCGGCAAGCTCCTGACAGGAAAACGCATCCTCATAACCGGAGCGGCAGGATCCATCGGTTCCGAAATGGTCCGTCAGGTAGCCAAATTCAACCCTTCCGAAATGACCCTCATCGATCAGGCGGAAACTCCGATGCACAATATCCGAATGATGATGGCCCACGATTTCGGACACATCAGTAACAGGACCATCGTCACCAGCATCACCAACAAAGAACACATGGAGCGCATCTTCGCGGCCTACAAACCTGAATACGTATTCCACGCAGCAGCATACAAACACGTGCCAATGATGGAGGACGACCCGGCAATCGCTGTCCAGAACAACATCTACGGTACCCGCGTCATCGCGGACCTCGCCGTGAAATACGGCACCAAGAAATTCGTGATGATATCCACCGACAAGGCCGTGAACCCGACCAACGTCATGGGCTGCAGCAAGCGAATCTGCGAAATCTATTGCCAGAGCCTTAACCAGGCTATCGCAGAAGGTAAGGTACAGGGTATAACCCAGTTTGTCACCACGAGATTCGGTAACGTCCTCGGGTCCAACGGCAGCGTTATCCCTATCTTCAAGGAGCAGATTCGTGCAGGCGGACCTATCACAGTGACACACCCTGACATCATCCGCTACTTCATGCTGATCCCTGAAGCCTGCAAACTCGTCCTCGAAGCCGGAACCATGGGCAAGGGCGGTGAAATCTTCGTATTCGACATGGGCCAGCCGGTCAAGATAGTTGACCTCGCAAAACGAATGATCTCGCTCTCAGGCGCGAGGAACGTCGAAATCGAATTCACCGGACTCCGCGACGGAGAAAAACTCTATGAGGAAGTTCTCAATGACAAGGAGAGCACTCTCCCTACTGTCAATCCTAAAATCATGGTGGCAAAAGTCCGTGAATACGACTATGCTACCGCGTGCGAAAACGAGCGCCGCCTTATGGAAGTCTCCAAGACATTCGACGATATGGCTATCGTCAAGGTCATGAAGGAAATCGTGCCAGAGTACAAGAGCCGCCAGAGCAAGTACGAGATACTTGACAAGAAGCCGGCTGCAGCACAGGCAGCAAACTAACATTGACAAAAATTACTGAAAAATGAAAGATATTAAGGAAATTAAGGTGGCTGTGGCCGGTACAGGATATGTCGGACTCAGTATCGCAACTCTGCTTTCACAGCATCATAAAGTGACGGCTGTGGATGTCATCCCGGAAAAGGTGGAGAAAATCAATAACAGAATCTCACCTATCCAGGACGAATACATTGAGAAGTATCTGGCAGAGAAACAGTTGGACCTTACTGCGACTCTCGACGGCGCAGAGGCATATAGGGATGCAGATTTCGTAGTCATTGCAGCACCGACCAACTATGACAGCAAGAAGAACTTCTTCGACACATCACACGTGGAAGAGGTCATCGAACTCGTCATGAAGGTAAATCCTGAGGCAGTGATGGTCATCAAATCGACCGTTCCTGTAGGCTATACCGCTTCAGTCCGCGAGAAATATGCACACACCGGTGCTGACGGCAAGGTGGTAAAGCCTAATATCATTTTTGCTCCTGAGTTTCTCCGCGAATCCAAGGCATTGTATGACAACCTCTATCCGAGCCGTATCATTGCAGGTTATGACCACGAGGATGCAAAACTTGAAGAGGCTGCACACAAATTCGCCCAGATCATCAAGGAAGGCGCCATCAAAGAAGACGTCGAGGTGCTTTTCATGGGAACGACCGAAGCTGAGGCAGTAAAACTCTTCGCCAACACATATCTGGCACTGAGAGTAAGCTACTTCAATGAACTCGATACCTATGCCGAGATGAAAGGTCTTGATACGAAGTCGATTATCGACGGCGTATGTCTCGACCCGCGTATCGGCACACATTACAACAACCCGTCTTTCGGCTACGGCGGATATTGCCTCCCGAAAGATACCAAGCAGCTTCTCGCGAACTACAATGACGTTCCTGAGAACCTTATCCAGGCCATCGTAGATTCCAACAGCACAAGAAAGGATTTCATTGCAGACCAGGTACTTACGAAGGCAGGCTACTATAACAGCAACAGCCAGTGGGACAGCACCCAGGAGAAGCATTGCGTAATCGGAGTATATCGTCTTACCATGAAGTCAAACTCCGATAACTTCCGCCAGTCTGCCATCCAGGGCATCATGAAGCGCATCAAGGCCAAGGGCGCAGAGGTCGTCATCTACGAGCCGACCCTTGAAGACGGATCGTCATTCTTCGGCAGTATTGTCGTCAATGACCTCGACAAGTTCAAGGCCCAGTCCAATGCCATCATCGCCAATCGTTATGACACCTGCCTCGACGATGTACTCGCCAAGGTTTACACACGTGACATTTTCAGGAGAGATTAATTATGGTAAGTTACAACGTAACTCTCGAAGGCAAGACAGTCCTCGTGACCGGTGCCGCCGGATTCATCGGCAGTAACCTCGTCAAGCGCCTTTTCAGAGACATTGACAATATCCGCGTCATCGGCATTGACAGCATTACCGATTATTACGATGTCAACATAAAGTACGAGCGCCTGCGCGAAATCGAGGCCCTCGGCCGAGACTGGACATTCGTCCACGCATCGATTGCGGACAAGGATGCAGTAGAGAAAATTTTTGGTGACAACCGGATTTCCGTAGTGGTCAATCTTGCCGCGCAGGCCGGTGTCCGTTATTCCATCACGAATCCGGATGCCTATATCCAGAGCAATCTCATAGGCTTCTACAATATTCTGGAGGCGTGCCGCCATCATGAGGTGGAGCATCTCGTATATGCTTCATCTTCATCCGTTTACGGTAGCAATAAGAAGGTGCCGTATTCGACAGATGACAAGGTGGACAATCCTGTGAGCCTCTACGCTGCGACCAAGAAGAGCAACGAGCTCATGGCCCATGCCTATTCGAAGCTCTACAATATCCCGTCCACAGGTCTCCGTTTCTTCACGGTCTATGGTCCTGCCGGCCGTCCTGACATGGCATATTTCGGCTTCACCAACAAACTCCGTGAAGGCAAGACCATCCAGATCTTCAACTACGGAAACTGCAAACGTGATTTTACCTATGTCGATGACATCGTGGAAGGTGTAGTTCGTGTAATGCGACATGCCCCGGAGAAGCAGACCGGCGAGGACGGCCTTCCGATTCCGCCGTACAAGGTATATAACATAGGCAACAACTCCCCTGAGAATCTTCTGGATTTCGTGACGATACTTCAGGAGGAACTGGTACGTGCCGGCGTACTGCCGTCCGACTATGATTTCGAGGCCCACAAGGAACTCGTCCCGATGCAGCCCGGCGACGTCCCTGTGACTTATGCAGATACCACACCGCTCGAGCAGGACTTCGGGTTCAAACCGAGTACACCGCTTAGAGAGGGACTTAGGAGGTTCGCGGAGTGGTATGGACGGTATTATGGGGAGAAATAGTGAAAGTTTTCATAAACTTTTGGAATATTGTAATTTATGAATATCTTTGCGTAAAGAACTTGATGACATGTTGGGAATAAATGAACATAAAGTTATCGTAACTGGAAAATTTGCTGCAACAGTAAGAAAAGCGGCAAAGGCTTCATTCGTTGCATATTCTAAACGTGTGTCTCCGAAACAAGACTCTGAAAAAACGAAATATCATTTCGATTGGAAATGATGGTTTAATTTGTGGCGTGTGGCATGGAAGAGGAGTACGAAGTATCATTAATTACAGACTTTGAGTTACTGAAGTCTTTTTCTTGTGGAATACAGTCATTGGATGACTTTATCCATTCTGGATTGGAAGTGTATTCAAAGAATCACTATTGCTCGACGTATGCAGTTTCAACTAAAAACGGGAGTAGAGATATTGTGGCAGTGTTCGCATTGGCATTTGACTCGATAGTTCTGGAAACCGACGACTTTGATGATATGAATAGCGGTTTTTCCGAAACTTGGCGGCCAAATGTATTGGAAAATTCTAGAATAGAATTTGAAAACAAGTCTGTTTATCCGGCATTGGAAATCTCTTATTTGGTGGTTAGAAAAGATTTTCAGCACAAAAACTTAGGAAAAGCGATTGTTGATGAGATTGCTGAATACGCCAGACGTCAGACATTGGCTGGATGTGTATTCCTAACTGTAAAAGCGTATCACACAAGTCGTCATAGCGCTCTAGGATTTTATCAAAAGTGTCATTTTGCAAAACTGACACCACTGCCTAAAGGAGAAGTGTGGCCAATGTTCAGAACATTGTGGTGCGATGATTAGTCTATTGTATGTTCAATAGCAATATGGCTCTGACGAAAATAACTCGAATGACTATGGGTAGATATTGAGTCCACCCATCGGTGTGAAGAAAAAGGAGAAAGACCTTGTCCGAAAGGAGCTTGCCAGAGTGAGGGCGACTGCAATTGAAGGCTCGTTTGGGACACAGAAAGAGCACTACGAACTCAGAAGGATTAAGGCTAGGACGAGGCGGACGGAAATCCTTTACATCTTCTTCGGCATTCACACGGCAAACGTGGTGCAGTTGGCGGATAGGATAGAGCAAAGAGCGCGTTTAGCGGCTGCCTGACACGGAGACATGCAGGCAGTGCTGAGCTCTTGCGGGGGAACTATATCCTCGCCATGGATAACAGACAAAAAATCCGGCCGAAACGACCGGAATCAGATAAAAACTGAAATTTTGATGAGGCGGACGCAGAAATTGAAGGGATTCGCCGCAGCTTCGCTCATATTGAAAACATTGACAATCCATAATCAACGCAAAACATTAATTTTATGCAACTTATATTACTTTCAGGTGGCTCGGGCAAGCGTTTATGGCCACTAAGCAATGACACTCGCAGCAAACAATTTTTGCCATTATTGGCTTCTCCTAATGGTGGGGTGGAGTCAATGATTCAGCGAGTGGTTCGCCAAATACGAGAATCAAAGCTTACTGACAATATAACATTTGCGACTAATGCTGTGCAGAGAGATAGCATCATTAATCAATTGGGCGAAGATGTCAGTGTAGTTACAGAACCTGAACGTCGTGACACTTTTCCAGCTATTGCACTTGCAAGTAGTTATCTTTCGAAAGATAAGAAATGTAGTAATGACGAAGTCGTTGTTGTTATGCCTTGTGACGTATACACGGAGTCGACATATTTTGTTACTATAGGCAAAATGGTGGAATTTGTTGAAAAGAACGTTGCTGACCTTGTGTTAATGGGAATTACACCAACATATCCCAGTGAGAAGTTTGGATATGTGATGTCAAAGAAAGATGACTTGATGGACGGCATTGCTATGGTGGAGCGTTTTGTCGAGAAACCTAATATCGAAAAGGCGAAGGACCTTCTTGCTCAGGGGGCATGCTGGAATGGTGGCGTATTTGCGTTCCGTCTTGGTTACATGATGAATATTGTGGATCAATATATCAAGGCCGAAACATTTCAGGAAATTCACGAACGGTATGTAGAATTTCCGAAAATCAGTTTTGATTATGAGGTTGCAGAAAAGGCTCAGTCTATTGCTGTTGTTCCTTTCGCCGGAGAATGGAAAGACCTTGGCACCTGGAATGCATTGTGCGAGGAATTGCCAAGTACTCATATTGGCAACGTGATGATGGGAGATAACAACGTAAATACAAATGCTGTTAATGAATTGTATATCCCCGTTTTCTGTGATGGATTGAATGATGTCATTGTCGCCGCATCGCCTGATGGTATAATGGTGTGCAACAAGCAGAATTCTGAGAAGATAAAGGATTACGCCAACAAACTTACAACGCGTCCAATGTATGTTGAACGTAGCTGGGGTTCCTATAGAGTGTTAGAACATTCGGAGTTTGAAGGCGGCTCGAATTCTTTAACTAAGTTAGTACACCTCGCTGCCGGAAAAAATATAAGTTGTCATTTGCACCATCATCGTAGTGAGATATGGACATGTATCGCTGGTGAAGGCATCTTTATCTTGGATGGAGAAAGCAGAGATGTCAAGAGGGGAGATGTTATGAATATTCCACTGGGGCATTATCATGCTTTAAAAGCCATTACTAACTTAACATTTATAGAAGTGCAAATAGGTGATCCGCTTCTAGAGGATGATATAGAAAGATTTGAATGAAAGTGGAGTTTGTAAACGCTATATGTCTATAGTATTTTAATAAGAAAAGTGCTTTCATCAAGTAAATATTCCATTTATATATAAATTATGAGACAAAAGGTAATAGAAATGATTAAAATCATTAGGGGGGGGGGTAAAGTATCTGCTAGAGTGGATGACAAACATATTTATTTGCAATTTGCCAAGCAATACTATTCGTATATGGTGGTTAAAAATATTGGGATTGAATATCAATGGACGCATAATGATAATGGAAGGTTATCATATCCGTTCTCCTAGAGGAATTACCATCGAAGATGGCGTTAGTATCGGTCCCAAGGTATTATTAGATGGACGTAAAGGGCTTACTATAGGTAAGAGCGCGGTTATAGCTTATGAAGCAATTATATGGACATTAAATCATGATTACAATGATTTGAACTTTTGTGGGAAAGGCGCTCCTGTTGAAATTGGAGAATACGCATGGATATGTAGTCGTTCAAGTGTTCTTCCAGGTATAAAAATAGGCAAGGGCGCAATAGTTGCATCTGGTGCTATAGTAACTAAAAATGTACCAGATTATGCAATTGTCGCAGGAGTTCCGGCTAAAATAGTTGGTCAACGTGAAATAAAAGATTATCAGTACGGCTACAAATAAAGATTACAATATGAATTTATTTATACATTTTATTAGAAAAATTATTTTAGGTAGCAAAGCTACTTCTGAAGATTTTATAAGTTCACTTAGATCTAAAGGCGCAAGAATTGGAAAGGGAGTAAAAATTTATTCCCCCAATCACACTTATATTGATGAAGCATTTCCTTTTATGTTAGCTATAGGCGATAACGTAAATATTACTTTAGGCGTTCACATTTTAAACCATGATTATTCGTGGTCCGTATTGAAAACTAAATACAATACAGTTCTGGGGGGGGGTGGGAAAAGTTTCAATTGGTAACAATGTTTTTATTGGCGTAAATAGTACAATATTGATGAATACAGAGATTGGGGATAATGTCATTATTGGTGCCGGTAGCGTAGTTCATGGAAGAATACCGTCTAATTGTGTTGTAGCAGGAAATCCAGCAAAAATCATATGCTCTTTGGAAGAATTTTTAACAAAAAGAAAAAAACGTCAATACGATGAGGCCGTTAACATTGTAAAAAGTTATCGCGAGCGATTCAAAAAGGACCCACCAAAAGAAGCCTTGCCTGCGTACTTTTTCTTGTTTGAACCTAGAGAAAGGTTAACAAACCAAGTTTTCATTGATCGTTTGAAATTATGTGGAAATTTCAATGACTCATTATCAGAATTCCAAAATACATCCCCTATGTTTGAATCATATGAGTTATTTCTAAAAAGCATACAATAAAATTTTAGAGTTGATGCGTTAAAAATTATCAAATAAAGTAAGTTCTATGAAATCCTGATTTTGAATGTGTGGTTGTGGTGTTGTTACAAGAGTTTTCAGGTTTGTTTTAACCAAAGCGTAGACTTTGATGAGTGACCCTATCTCTGTGATTGAGTACGGACTGTCGTACAAAGCCTTGACTTTAGCCAGAACCAGATAAGCGCAGAAGGCAATCCACAAATGAGTCTTGACGGCATTCTCCGAACAGCCAAGTATGTGCTTGATTGTCAGATTTTGCTTTATAAGTTTGAAAGATTTATGTGTAGCTTCTCATAAGTTCTTTTATGACAAGCATATCATTATGCAAAGTAGTGTCGC
>FR890580.1 GCA_000435075.1 Bacteroides sp. CAG:770
ACGTCAAGCTTTTACGGAAATCGTGGGATGCCAAGAGGTGGGTATGAAAGGGGGTCTTGACAGGTAGATCACGTTGTGCGAATTCTGTATAATATTGATGTCGAAAAAGTTAGCGGAATGAACCTTAAATTGTCGTCTGCCAAGAGGGTCGAAACAGAAGGCCTCATCTGTCAGCATATCTTCTGCCTTTTCTTGTGCGGCAGCTCATCTGTCAGCTTATCTTCTGCCTTTTCTTGTGCGGCAGTGCTAGACAGAATGCTGGAAGATGACAGCCAGAAGTCTCTGACTTTTGATGCCTCATAGAAGCCGTTTGGACGATATGTATGACCTTCAATAGGGTTACGGAGACAATCCCTTTCCTCAAGACTCACTATCAACTCTCCAGACTCGACACCCAATCTGTCTTTCTCTGAAACAGCCTCTTCTCTAAAGCCGGTAAGCTCGAAGTATCTCAATAAATCTTTTGGAAACACCATCTCCATGAACTGGAGAAGCAAATCGTTTTCTCTTGTTGTCATATCATGTACCTTATCTATTCAAAGGTACATACTTTTTAGTTATCCTAAACACAGGGTTTTCCCCCTGACCCCGCGAAGGGAGTTGATTCTATAGCCGACAGAGATTATGGCATCCAGGTTATAGTAAAGCACTTTGTCTTCAGATAGGCCTCTGGCGCCACTCTGTGCGGTAGTCAAAATTTCTTTGACGACCGTGGAACGCTCCAATTCACCACTTGCAAATATCTTTCCCATATGATAGGAAACATTCTGCTTGGTGCAGTCGAAAAGCGCAACAATGGCCTTTTGGCTGGCCCAGATTGTTTCGTTCTCCGGGTCGACCATAGCTTCCATCTTGACCAGCCCGTCTTCGGACTTATAGATGACTATGTCGTTTCTATCTTCCATAGTATCATTCATTCAAACAATTACAAGTATAAATAAAAACTAGCGATTTTTAGGCCGGTTAAATAAAAATCAAGACCGCATACTATCTTTGTGGCAAAAGCGGACATGGCATCACTGCCATCCGCACTAACATAAGTTAAACGGGCTTGTTGTCCCAATAATTTTGAAGCCTATGAGAAATAGTATGCGGTCTTGACGTTCACAAAGATAGTGTGCTCGTCTGTATACTCAATGAAAACGGCATCGTTTTTCAAGAAAAGTATGGAGCTTTCCGAGGGAGAAAAACCTGAATACCTAATTATAATTAGAGCGTGGGCGGACAATACCAATTTTTTGGGATTGTCCGCTTTTTTCGTGCACCATAACTTTGCATCCGGATTTAGTTACCGAGTGTAAACGACAAAGCAAATGGTGAACAAATATATTTTCGCGGCAGCAGTCATGATGACGGCAAGTCTTGCTGCCAATGCTCAGAATGAAGAGACAGAAAACCTTAAACCAGAAGACGCCAAGACAGAAAAAACTGTTTCACGTGCAAACAATGCTCTGAGCCGTCTGTCTATAGGCGGATATGGCGAGGCAGTGATGTCACGCAATTTTTACAGTCAGCACTTCAACCGTTACCGTGATCCTGCTACATATAAGGATGACAAGTCACATGGCAGATTCGACCTCCCTCACGTAACCCTGAACCTCGGATACAACTTCGGAAAGGGCTGGACCATGGGAATGGAAATCGAATTCGAACATGGGGGAACCGAATCGGCAGTCGAAATCGATGCCGACGAAAGCGGAGAGTACGAGGCAGAGGTGGAAAGAGGCGGAGAAGTCGCTCTGGAACAATTCTGGCTTAACAAAGCTTTCTGGAGCGGCAAGTTCAATGTCAAGGCGGGCGAAATCATCATCCCTGTCGGTGAAATAAACCAGTACCACCTTCCAAATGAATTCTTTTCCGTCTATCGTACTGAAGGTGAGGCCAAATTCCTTCCTAACACATGGCATCAGGTGGGCGTTTCACTTTGGGGAAAACTGCCGCAGTGGAGATATGAGGCCATCTTTACCTCAGGACTTGATGCGGAGCGATTCGGACATGACTGCTTCGCGCATTATGGCGCAACCAGCCCTTATGAATACAAGATTGGAAATGTCTATGCAGGTGCGGCCAGGATTGACAACTATTCTGTCAAAGGCTTGAGGCTCAGCCTTAGCGGCTACTATGGCTACACATTCAGGAATACAGAAAGAAAAGCCAGCGCATCCTATGATGACTGCCACGGAGAACTTGCCATCGGCAGCTTCGGATTCGAACTTAACAGATGGAACCTCATAGTAAGAGGTAATGCTACATATGCGCATCTTTCTGATGCTGAACGTATTACTACATTCTGCAATGCCTTCCCGAAGCATACCCAGCAGGACGGCTCCCCATCCAAGCATTCTCCGATAGGAACCAGCGCCTATTCATTCGGAGGAGAGGCCGGATATAATATTTTCGGACTTGTGAACAGACTGAAAGACAGCCAGAAACTCTATGTCTTCGGAAGGTACGAGGATTACAATACCTATGCTTCCGGAAATAAGAAAGTGGCCTACGAGTTCGACCATGTGAAACGTATGGCGGTGGGTTTGAACTACATGCCTATCCCTCAGATAATCATCAAGGCCGAGTATGCAAAGAGGTTCTTGGCCGAGGAATACAACAATGAACCGTCACTTTCCATCGGCATAGCCTTCGTCGGATGGTTCAACAGATAATGGGCCCCTTATAAGACGTAACTTATTGAATTATAAAACTTTAGGAATATGAAATCTATAAAATTGTTTCTTGCCGCCTTCGCAGTATTGATGGCGGTAAGCTGTGAAAAGGGTACAGAGGAGAAATCCAGTGTAAACCCTGACCTCAACGGAACTGACGCCATGGTCGCTTCCGCCGGAGAATATTGGAAATTTGCCCGTCAGGATTGGGAATGGTCAGAGGCCTTCCTTTTCGGTCCTGCCGGCGACTACGGTCTGGACCCTCATACTGACACATGGCCGTTTGACCGCGTCCAGTTCGACAAGTATATGAAGAAGTATAACCCTGCGACCGACGAGGACGATGCAGCGATTATGGAGAACAATATCGCTACTGGTCAGAATCTTACGGGCTTCCATGCGGTAGAATACCTTATATTCAGGGAAGGCAAGTACCGCAAGATAGCTGATATGACGGCAGATGAAGTATGGTTCGCACAGACTGCAGCTCAGGACCTTTATCTCAGTTCATTGAAACTTGTCAGTGCCTGGGGCGGTGAAGTTTCAAAAGCAGAGCAGGCTCTTCTCGATGAGGTGGAATTCGAATCAGAGGATTATGGAGAGGACTTCAAGAACGCAGGTAAGGCCGGCTCCCGTTATTCAAGTGTGACTCTTGCTACCCGCCAGATTATCGCCGGGGCCAATGATATTATCGGTGAGGTCCGTGATTCCAAGATCGGATCCCCTGCAACCGGTGAGGATGTGAACTATATCGAGTCGCCGCATGCACATAACTCCATTCAGGACTTCTATGACAACATCATGTCTTGCAAACATACGCTTTACGGCGGATTTGACCAGAACGGCAAGACCCCGAAATCGACTTCCCTTATCGGTGTCTGCCTGACTTTCCAGCAGACAAAGGCAGCAGCAGAGAATGTAGAGGCAAAACTGGAGGCTGCTCTCGAGGCAATCAACACTATGAAACGTCCTTTCGTCCTCAACTATACTGACCAGAGCGCCAAAACCGCAATGGAAAAGCTTGATGAGCTTGAGGAAGCTCTCAACAAACTTGATGAAATTCTGGAAGGATATTCTGACAATGCTACTGTTGAGGCCAAGTTCAAGATTGTCAATGAAGAGTTTGTGGAGAAGACAGTGAAGCCGACATATCGTGCTCTTGCCGACAATGACGCACTTCTCGTGAAGGCTTTGAAGGAAATCACCTGGAACAAATAATTATTATCTGATATCAATGTCGGTTGGCGGTTCATATGGGCCGCTGACCTTTTGCGCAAATTGTATTTCTATGAAACATTATTCCATTTTAGCATTGACAATGCTCTCGCTCGCCGCCGCAGGCTGCAAAAGCGATGACCCTGAAAAAAACATTGACGATATCATCGATATCGGCCCGGGCACTACTACAGAACACCCGGCTGAATATTATGCCGGAGGCGTGCTCGGAACTACGAGTGTTGTCAATGCCTATGCGTATCAGCAGCCGACTCCGGCCATTGAACAGGCCGGTATGGGAATGGAGTTTCAGAATGGTGAAACTCTTTTCGAGAGGGATTACAATGAAAACAAGGATGGCGCCTTCACTGGTCTCGGCCCTCTGGCTGTCCGTCCGGGATGTTTGTATTGCCATCCGAACTATGGACACGGTAAAAGACAGACCCGCTACCGTGCCAGCGATATGGGAAACGGCTATCTCCTTGTGATTTATGACAAGAAAACGGATGCATACGTAATGTCCGTTGCCGGTATGCCTCAGACCATGGCTACCAAGCCGTTCAAGGCACCGGTGGATGAGTCTGGGATTTCTCCTATCGAGTGGAAAACTTACGTGGACGAGTGGGGCAACAAGTTCCCTGACGGGGAGACATACGAACTGATTTATCCTGAAGTCAGCATTTCCGCCGATGCTTTCTATTCTCCTGTGGTCGTAAAGCGTGACGGTCAGATGGTTACGATTCCGGCTGACCAGGTCGCTGATGAAATCGGTGTCAAACTCGAATCTACAATCGGCATCTATGGTACAGGTCTTACCGATGCCATCCCTGATGAAGAGATTACCAAACAATGGGTTAAGGAGAGCGAGTATTATAATTCCATCGGCAAGACCGATGCCCTGAATCCTGCATATTGGGATCAGGCCGGCATGAAATGGACTAGCAAATATAAGAATACCGTGCAGGGCAACGGAACCGAGTATGTCCGCCGCTACACCTATGCGCTTTCGCGCGGACCGTTGCTTGACGCCGCCGGTGCCAATGCCATCTGGAATATTACCAATGTTACCCGTTCTGACCGCCGTTATCACTATCTTGACCTGGCAGGTACATATTATGCCAAGACCGCGATGAATGACAAGGAGGTCCAGGCAGAGTTCCCTGAATATATCGAAAGCATCGACCCTGACAAGAAGCATCCCGAGTGGCGCACTGATGATGTCGCCCAGAACATCTACAACTATCTGACAGGCAAGAATCAGGACCCTGAGATGTCTGACCAGCAGTATAAGAACCTGATGATTTGGCACAGGGGACTTGCTGTCCCTGCCGCAAGAAATGTGGGAACGGATAAGTTCAATGAAGGAAAACGTCTCTTCTCGGAGCTTCATTGTGATGCCTGCCACCGTCCTTCATGGACGACAGGAGAGGACCATATCCAGGATCCTAACCTCATGTTCTCGGATTCAGATATGCCTCGTTATCCTAAACAGACCATCTGGCCTTACACCGATTTTGTCCAGCATCGTCTTCACATGGTCAATGATATCCGTACCGGCTGGTGCCGTACGACTCCTCTCTGGGGCCGAGGCCTGAGTAAACTTTGCACTGGGGCCGAGGACCGTCTGCATGACTGCCGTGCAAGGAATACCCTGGAGGCTATCATGTGGCATGGCAATGCCAAGAGCGACGCCAGAGGCGCTGTAGAGGCTTTCCGCAATCTTACCGCGGAGCAGCGTGCTGCAGTCGTCTATTTCTGTGAGTCAATATAATATTGAAATAAACTCAGGTTTCGCTAGTGCGAAACACCGCTTTTGGAGCCAGTATGGCGAGAGTAAGTCCCTTCCCCGAGGGGAGGGATTTAGGGTGAGGGTAACGTGTACAACGCAGCGCGTAGGCCTTGTAGCCTTCGTGCGCGAAACAAACCTTTACGTGAACACTCGATAAGTTGGACAACTCGCGAAACTTGAAATAATAATTGGTTGTGTTTGCCTTTCAGTGGCTGCTTGTTGCGGCTGCTGGAAGGTTATTCTGAACCTAAGTAACCTTCAAACATAACTTGCTTCTCTTAATCTGAGACAATTTCTGTTTTCATGTTACTAAGACTTTGTGAATGAACCGATATGAAGAATCTTAAGTACACTGTAATATCTTTGGCGGTAGTGATCATCCTTGTTATGGCAGCCGCTACATGCGTGGAGAATATGAGGGGAGCCGACTTTGTCTCTGCCAATGTTTATGGGACCTGGTGGTTCGTCCTTCTGTGGGCGGCATTGGCCGTCATAAGTCTTATCTATATGCTGAAAGCAGGTCTCCATAAACGTCTCCCGGTATTTTTCCTTCATATTTCGTTTCTCGTCATCCTCGCAGGGGCATTGACAACGTACCTTACTTCCGAGCGCGGCAGCCTTCATCTCCGCAAGGGTGAGACCGTCACGACATTCCTGTCTGCTGACAGTACCTCTTGTGAACTCGGGTTTGCATTGACACTCAATGACTTCGATGTGGAATATTATCCCGGTACCGATTCTCCTATGGATTATGTCTCGCATCTTGATGCCGAAGGTACGAGGGTGGATGTGTCTATGAACAACATCGGCCGTTTCCGCGGTTTCCGCTTCACTCAGGCGGGTTATGACAATGATATGCTGGGTTCCAGCCTACGTGTCCTGTATGATCCGTGGGGAATAGCATTGACCTATATCGGCTATGCTCTTCTGCTCTTTTCGATGGTGGTTCTTCTGTGCGGACGCTCGACGCAGCTTCTCATGTGGTATCGTAAGGCGTTGGAATCCAATTCGTTGAAAGCTGTAGCTCTTCTGCTCTTTCTTGGCCTGCCTTTGAGTGCCGGCGCTGCTGAGCCTCGACGCATTGACCGTGATGTCACAGATGCGTTCGCGAAGATTGCGGTGTACTACAACGGCAGGGTGTGTCCTGTCAATACTGTAGCTGTCGATTTCGTGACAAAACTCTCCGGAAAGGCTTCCTGGCAGGATTATGACGCGGATGAAATATTTGCAGGCTGGACTTTCAATTCTTCCGCATGGGAGAGTGTCCCGATGATTCGCATCAAGGACAAGGTGGCGCAGAAGTCTCTGGGTATCAAGGGGCAATGGGCTTCGTATGATGATTTCTGGAACAGCCTGAATGTTTATAAACTGAAGTCGCCGCTTGAGGCTGCCTATCGTGACGGGGACGCGGACATGGTGAAACACTTGAGGGATGCCGATGAGAAGTTCAATGTCATAAGGATGTTCTACAACGGCGGACTTCTGCGCATGTTTCCCTATACGGGTCCTGACGGGAGGGTGTCCTGGCTGGCTCCGGGGCAGAAGGACGTGGCTCTCGACCTTCCCGAAAAGGAGTGGAATTTCGTTCGCAGGTCAATGGACTATCTGACGGAAAGTGTTTCGGCTTCTGACAATGCCAGAGCGGTGGAGATAGCCGGTAAAATCATTGATTATCAGCGTGTACGTGCGTCTCAGATTATGCCTTCTGAACTGAGACTGAATCTGGAGCGTGTCTATAATGCTCTGAATTCTTCGCGTTGGCAGGTGATGCTTTATCTGACATTGTCTCTTCTCCTTGCCATCTGTTTTTCTCTCGGTGTCGCTGACCGTCGTGACAAGATGTTCGGTTATGCCATCATAGCCGTGATGACTCTTCATCTTACGGTGCTGCTTGTTCTCCGCTGGATTGTTTCCGGCCATGTCCCTCTTTCCAACGGATTCGAGACAATGCAGTTCATGGCCTGGTCCGTGCTTGTCCTGACTCTGCTCATGCACGCCAAGTTCCCGATTGTCATTGGCTTCGGTCCTTTGCTCGCTTCCTTTGCGATGCTTGTCGCCATGATCGGCAGCGGCAGTCCGCAGATTACCCCTCTTATGCCGGTGCTGCATTCTCCTCTGCTTTCTGTCCACGTCATGGTCATCATGTTTTCGTATGCTCTTTTTGCCATGATGATGCTGGTCGGCATCCAGGGGCTCATCAGTTATCGCCGTCGAGACTATGCCCGTTCCGAGTCTCTTGCAGCCTTGTCTCATCTGATGCTTTACCCGGCAGTATTCCTTCTTACGGCCGGCATTTTCATCGGTGCCGTCTGGGCCAATGTCTCATGGGGCCGTTATTGGAGTTGGGACCCAAAGGAGGTCTGGGCCCTCATCACCATGCTCATCTACATGGCGCCTTTCCATTCTTCCTCCATCAAGTGCTTCCGCAGCACCAGGTTTTTCCATTTCTACTGTGTCCTGGCCTTCTTGAGCGTCCTGATTACCTATTTCGGCGTAAATTTTCTCCTCGGCGGCATGCACAGTTATGCATAGAGGGCGTTAGCCGACGGAGGATTTCTCGTGGTTGTCCACGTCACCATGCCTCGGACATCACCACGTGGCCATTCTGCGTGGTAAAGGTGTTCTATGTCTGCTCATGTGGTCGTGCTCGGTAGTGTGAAGTCACGTCTCCCAAAACGGTGTAAAATTACGTCATTTTTTACACCGTTTTTCGTGATTTGAAGAAACGGTGACAAAAAGTCCTGTTATTTACACCGTTTTCAGGGCCAGACTGATGTTGTCCACATAATTCAGTTCCGAATAAACGTTTTAGGCCGCACAAAATGTACCTGAAGAGGCGTTTTGTTCCGCAGAAACGTTTTAGTTGGGACAAAACAGCAAATCCGGCTTTCTCCCACTTCGGTTTTCCTTCGATTCCTCGTCCCCGCAGATACGTTTTCTCGTGTTTGTCCACGCCACCTTGCCTCGGACATCACCACGTGGCCAGTATCGTAGAAGGCAAACGACATTTCTGAAATTTTCATTGGTACATTTCATCATACACTGCGTTATTACATAAAAATAGTAACGTAGTGTATGGATTTTTATAACTTTGCTGCCTGTGGACAGAAGCCGATGATGAGACAGATGATGAGACAGATAATGATCCTTGCGGCTGTAATGGCTGTGGTTTCCTGTAATAGAACTGATTACGCTGAACCATTCAAGAGAAGAATTAAAGATTATGACGGGACTTTCGTGTTTAAAGGACTTGAATGTAAAGTCTGTTCTGAGATTGACCTCAATGGAGATGGCGTGAAAACAGATGATATGATGGCTGAATTCAGAGCATTGGACAAAAACTCATCGTATCTGAAAAGTTCAAAAGTGGTCAGTATCCCATCCCTTTTTTCGAACGTCAATACAGCATTGATAAGAATTCCTGTTCAGAGAGGATTCATTGAGGATAGAGACGGAACTGAAAGTTGGGCTTGGCTCGGATTTGCGGAGGATGAAATTGTGTATGAATTTGACAACCATAACAATGTAAGTTATTATCTTCCAGCTAAATTTAGGGCATCGCTCGATCCATTGTCACATTATGAATCAGTGGAAGTGCAATTTAAAGACGGACAGGTGCGCTATCGTGTAAATGCAACATTTTACGATTTCGCGAGGAAAGACTATGTTACTTGCCCGGTTACATTTATATTCGAGAGGGAATAAAATACTTTCCGGACATGACCGAGCGAGAATTCAAGAAATTATACAATCTGTATTTCAGACCTCTATGTCTATATGCCTTGCATTATGTCTCTGATGCATCTGTATCGGAGGACATAGTGCAGGACAGTTTTGTCGTCTTTTGGGAAAAGTATGTTGTCATTGACAATGACATGAACGGCGCTGCCGCGAAATCAGTCCTATTCGTGATAGTCAGAAACAGGTGCACAGATTGGTTGAGGAAGGTATCTCCGGACAGGCTTTTGCCGGAGGATGCGGACGGACTCATTACAGACGGGGACGCACAAGAACGCTCATTTGACGAAGCAGCATTGTGGTCGATAATCGGCCGGCTTCCGGAGAAACGTCGTAAAATATTGATAATGAATAAGAGAGATGGACTGTCATATAAGGAAATCGCTGAAGAACTAAGCATATCAGTATTGACAGTAAGAAACCATCTGGCATTGGCAATGAAAGAATTGAGAAGAGCGAAGCCTGTCATTCAGGTGATTCTGACCCTACTGATGATGCTGTTCCCGCTGATTTCATATGGGCAGGAACAGTCCGTACTTTCATCAATGAAAGCAATTGAATCCGGATTCGGATATAACTTTGTTTATGAATCATCCGTAAAGCGCCTGCTCGAAAACGAGACGAAGCAGGTAAAATTCGGCAGCAAGCTGCTGGAAGATTGCCTTCAAGAATTGTTCGGAGACTTGCCGATAAAATGGAAAGTGCAGGACAAGACACATTCTATCATATTGATTGTCAATGATAACGTACGGAAGTCCGTCCCGAAGTCATACACGATCAGCGGATACGTCACCGATGTGGTCACAGGCGAGACATTGATCTCCGCCGAAATCCTATCCGACAGCAGAAGCGGCGCCGTCACCAACAATTACGGTTTCTATTCACTCTCACTTCCTAAAGGAGCGCATGAAATCAAATACTCATATATCGGATGCGAGCCGGTTTCCAGGGCCATTGACCTGAGCAGGGACACCACCATCAATATAGCATTGACACCATCATTGACATTGAAAGGTTCGGTCGTGTCCGCAAGAAAAAATGCCGGTTTTTACTCCACTTATAGCGGCTCTGTGGAAGTTCCGGACAAGCTTCTCCGCACTGCTCCGTCCGTCCTGGGCGAACCGGACGTATTCAAGACGCTGCAAATGCTTCCGGGCATCCAGGCTGGAACATCATTTTTTTCAGGAATCTATGTCCGTGGAGGAAACGCTGATGAGAACCTGGTCCTTCTGGACGGAGTGCCGGTCTATAATGTATCACACCTGTTCGGAGCACTATCGATATTCACTCCGGAGGCGGTCAAGAAAGTATCGGTATATAAGGGGTCGTTCCCGGCCAGATATGGAGGACGCGCATCAGGCATTGTGGATATAAGGACCAATGACGGAAACACCAACAAAACTACAGGCTGCATCAGCATCGGGCTGATTTCAGACAAGTTCCATCTTGACGGGCCGATGGGCAAAAAAGGCAATGCCACCTATTCCGTGAGCGCACGAGGAATGCACACACTGTTCTTTGACAGAATCCTCAAATGGGCAGGCAGCGGAGGAAACTATGCCTTCTATGACTTGAATCTGAAACTGTCAGGAAAGATCGGCGACAATAACCGTCTCATTTTCAATGCCTATTCGGGTAAAGACTTCATGAGGAAGGATTATTCCGAGAAGCCATATCCGGATGACATTGACAGGACTGAAAGGAAGCATGATTATAAAGTCTGGTGGGGCAACAGCATCATTTCTCTCGGGTGGAATCACGTGTTCAACGGGAAACTTTTTTCCGACCTGAACCTCTCCGTGAACGGATACAACGTAAAAACCAAATCGCAGGTAAATGAATTCCAGGAAGGGGCCAATGCCACGTCAGGAAAGGTCATAGATTTCAGCAACGTGTCGAAAATCAATGATATAAGTGTCGGTATTGACTTCGATTATACCCCGTCCTCAAGTCATATGGTCAGATTCGGCGGAGCCTTTGCACATCACAAGTACGCCCCGGAAGACATCTATACCAAAACTACTGATAACATTGACGGAAATAGAAGCGAGACTTATGCGCCGAACGTCGGCAGGATAATCCGGGGCGAAGAGATGACGGCCTACATTGAAGATGACATGTCCATTTCGGACTGGCTCTATGTAATCCCCGGCCTCCGTTTCAGCCTTTTCAATGTTGACGGACGCTGCTATTCTGACCTGGAGCCGAGGCTGTCGGTAAAGGTCAATGCCGGAAAAGACATATCGTTGAGGGGTGCATACTCAAGAATGTCCCAGCATGTCCACCAGCTCGTTTCAGGCAATCTCAGTTTGCCGACTGACTTGTGGGTACCAGTGACAGCTGACATTCCTCCAGTCAAATCAGACATTTACACGGCTGGAATTGCCTATGGAGGCCTGAAAGGCTGGGAGTTTTCAGCCGAAGTCTATTGGCGCAGGCTGGACAATGTCCTGGAGACGAAAGACGGGAAGTTGGCCTTGTCCACTACCGAGAATTGGGAGGACAATGTCGCCACGGGTGTCGGTCGGGCTTATGGCACAGAGGTTTACGTGCAGAAAACTTCCGGAAAAGTCACCGGAATATGCTCATACACCTTATCCAAATCAGAAAGACGCTTCCCTGACAAGGCGATAAACAACGGCAAGTGGTATCCGTTTGCCAATGACAGGCGGCACAACATCAGGATAGCGGCCATGTGCAAGTTCAATGACAGGATAGACGCAGCCGCCAGCTGGGTGTTCATGTCAGGCAACTATATGACCGTGCCAGAACGTGAAACCGTATATGTGGATCCGGAAGGAATATTCCACTATCGTCATTATGTCAGCGGCAGGAACAATTACAAGCTTCCGCCGACACATCACCTGGACCTTTCCGTCAATTTTACCAAGCATAAAAAGAAGGGCGAGCGAGTCTGGACGGTCGGGCTGTATAATGCATATTGCGCCATGAATCCCGACTGGACTTATGTCAATGACATATGGTCAAGGGAAGAGGCCGGAAAGGTTTTCTATTCGGCAAATATAACCAAGCTGTCATTTTTAACTATTTTGCCGTCAGTCAGTTACACTTATCGTTTCTAATATGGAAGTTTCGTATAACATAAATAAGTGGAGAGTATTGTTTGCTGCCATTCTCCTGATTTGCGCGGTTTCATGTGAAAAACACATTGAAATCAGAAGGACCGGACCCGAGCGGGAACTTTCATTGAATGCCGCACTGTATGCCGGGCCGTCGGAGCAGGTCGCGTATGTCACGACGAGTTACCACAACAAGGTGCGAGGCGTAAAGGACGCGTTGCTGAAACTCTATGTCAATGACGAACTTGCGGCATTGTCAGACACTTTGCGAGAGGCCCATAATCATTATGGCAGCAATTCGGATGCAGTCATGATGATACCATTCCGGGCCAGATTCGGAGCCGGAGACAAAGTCCGTCTGGAGGTTACCGCAGACGGAATGCAGGCTTCGGCAGAAAGCGTTGCGCCGGAACCGGCCGAGATTGTCTCTGTGGATACCATTCCCATAATCAAAACCGGCGGCGACCGCAAAAGGGCATTGACAAAAATCAAGGTGCGTGTCAACGATGTCCCCGGCATAGACAATTACTATAGGATCGAGGCTTTTGTGAAATACAGCATCACGCGGGTTTATCTGGATCCGGGCGAGTTCGACCCGGTAGGGCCGCGATTACTGCGAAAGGGTACGATCCGCGTCAAATTGGACAACAAGGCTGAGCCGATTCTTTACAGCGGTTCCCATGTCGGAGCCAATTGGGACTATGACCCTGATGACACGGACTACTACGCCAATGAGTATAACCTTTTCAATGACAATGCGTTCCTGGACAAGGACTATGCTCTGACTCTCTATGCGGAAGACCTGCGCCAGTACTTCAGTTTTACAAATATAGCTTTTCTGCAAAACACGAAAGTCAGTGAAAAACGTACGCTTGTGGTCAGGCTCTATACCATGAACAAGGACATGTTCATCTATTATAATGATTGCATGTTCGACAATTCATGGCAGAGCATGAGCGACTTCATTCCGGGGATACCTTACCCTGACAATGTCAACGGCGGCAATGGCTTTGTGGGTGCTCTGAGCGTGAATGACTTCGAAATGGAACTGCCTTATATAGAAGATGTTTATAAGCATTATCATAATTTTTAGCTTATGGATAGAAATCTCAAATTCGTCATAAAACATTATCGTGACGGAATGTTCGAAATAAATAAATCGTGTGCCGAACTGAATGCGAGAATCGGAAAGGTCAATGCCGGTGCCAGTCCGTCCTACCGGGCGCGAAGATGGGTTTTGTCAATGTCAATGTGCGCGGCAATTGCCCTGTTCGCGGTCATTTCAGTCTATTATGTCCGGCTGAACTCATGGAGCGAATATACCGCGTCGGACGAAACCGTCAGATATGTCTTGCCGGACTCATCAGTAGTCGTCTTGGCTCCGGGTTCGGAGCTGAGGCTTCAGAAGCGCAAGAATATCAGGCATGTGGAAATGTCCGGAAAGATTTTTTTCAATGTTGCACATGATTCGGCACATCCTTTCACCATATCCGTTTCCCGGGGGCTGCCGGTGACTGTCCTCGGGACGCGTTTCCAGGTGGACCAGTCGGATTCGCTCACCCGTGTGGATGTCCTGGACGGAAAAGTCAGTTTCGGCCGCATGACCCTGACCAAAGGAATGTCCGCTTCGTATCGTCCGGGGACTGGATTGCAGGAGATGACGTCCGGAGATGTGTTGAATCCGATGGCGTGGGCGACGGGGAGTTTTGTTTATGAGGAGTCCTCTCTAGATGACGTAATAAAGGATCTGGAGTCTTTCTACCATATAAGGATCAATGTTTCCGAAAGCGTGGACGGTAAGAGGCTTACCGGGACATTCCCGACAGCAGATATGGCATCAGTCCTGGAAATCATTGGCATGGCTTGTGATGTAAGGCTGACCATATGAAAAGGCCGTAATCATCAAATTTTATCATGTAAGTCATCAGGAATTCAATGTAGGATTTCATATCGGAAAAACGTTTTGTTTCTGCTTTTTCGTTTAAAAAATTCATCCTTTTGCTGAAATAATTTCCGGTTTTTATGCGTCTTTTATACTTTTACTATTGCCAATAAGGCTTGATGGTCTTTTGCACGAAAGTGTCGAATAATTAAAGGTAAACTTTGCAATTCTGATCTAGTTTGGCACGATTAATGCGAATAGGTAAGTCAAGTGAATAATATTATTGGTTGGTTATTATAATGGTTAGTTAGTAGTGTTTAGTTATGGTATCGCGTTGTAATGCTAGATGAGAAATCTCGCCAAGACGTAGATACGAATCTACAAGACGTCGCTCAGATTCCTGGGCGGCGTCTTCGTTTATATCCATTCGTGTGCCGGGCCTCTGTCCAGGCCCCGATGAGGGCCCAACGTAAAATCCCGGTTGATTGGCATTTCATAGTGCGTCTGAGGAGCATGGGGCAGGGAAAAACCGGAGCATCTCGGTTCTCCCTTCGGGATTCTGTTCAGGAGAAGACCGTATTTGCTGTTTTGTCCCAACTAAAACGTTTCTGCGACACAAAACGCCTTCTCAGATACATTTTGTGCAGTCTAAAACGTTTATTCGGAACCAAATTATGTGGACAACACCAGTATTATATAGACAACATCAGTCTGGCCCTGAAAACGGTGTAAATAACAGGACTTTTTGTCACCGTTTCTTCAAATCACGAAAAACGGTGTAAAAAATGACGTAATTTTACACCGTTTTGGGAGACGTGACTTCACACTACCGAGCACGACCACATGAGCAGACATAGAACACCTTTACCACGCAGAATGGCCACGTGGTGATGTCCGAGGCATGGTGGCGTGGGCAAACACGCTAAAGGGCGACCGGAACTTACGTTCTCAATCGCCCTTTAAAGTTTATCGATAACTCTCCGACTAGCAGCAGAGAAGTCCGTTTGCGTGAAGGAATGCATTCACTGCAACAGCTGCGAAGCCGAGGCAGATGATGGTAGAAACGATGATACCGATAACCTTGAGTCTTTTCATCCAAGTACCGTTTGCAAAACCTACAGACTGGAACATGCTCCAGAAACCGTGGTTAAGATGGAACCATACTGCTACGAACCATACGATGTAGATGATAAGAACCCATACGCTTCCGAATGTGTTTACGAGAAGGTCGTAAGGATTCATGGCCTCTTCGCCACAGAACTCGAGGAGCTGCATCTTAGCCCAGAAATGAGTAAGGTGGAAGAACAGGATACCGAGGATAACGATACCAAGAACAAACATGTTCTTAGCTGACCAAGAATCTGCTTTTGCCTTGCTGGCAACTTCATAGCGCTTGTAACCGCCGCGAGCCTTGACATTGTACCAAGTGAGGTAGCATCCATAAATAATATGAACGAATACACCCAGAGCAAGCACAGGTACCATGATGGTCACAATCGGCAGGGACATGAAATCACAGCCAAGCTGGAAGAGTCCGTCGAATGCGCCCCATTCGCCAGTGAATGAGTCAATAACAGAAAAAGAATTGATAGTCATGTGAAGCAGCAGGAACACTACAAGGAATGCACCGCTGACAGCCTGAATGAACTTTCTCCCGATGGAGTAGTGGAATGCGTTCGCCATTAGTTTGTAAAGATTAAAACCGTATTTTGATTATATGGCAAAGATACGCTCTTTCTTGCAAGTTTCATAATATTTCGATAATTTTGTTTTCCGAACAGTTCTAAAAACTTTTCTTTTATATAATTATGTACAAAAGAGTGCTCTTGAAACTAAGCGGCGAAAGTCTGGGAGGACACGCCGGAAAGGGATTGGATACAGCCAGTCTCCAGGCTTATGCCGAGGAAATCGCAGCCGCAGCGAAGGCGGGACTCCAGATTGCCATTGTCAATGGTGGTGGGAATATCTTCCGCGGCCTGCAAGGTGTAGGAAGCGGATTCGACCGCGTCGATGGAGACAAGATGGGAATGCTTGCCACCGTGATAAACTCATTGGCATTGTCAATGTTCATTAAGGAACAGGGTGTGCATGCCCAGGTGTTTACGGCCACTCCGATGGAGCCTGTAGCCAAATATTATATGAGAGATGACGCTGTGAAAGTCATGGAAAACGGCGGAGTCGCCCTGATTGCAGGCGGAACCGGCAATCCGTTCTTCACTACAGACTCTGGAGCAGCCCTCAGGGCATTGGAAATCGGAGCTGATGCTCTCCTGAAGGGAACCCGCGTTGACGGAGTCTATACGGCTGACCCTGAGAAAGATCCGAACGCCGTGAAGTACGATGAACTGACATTTGACCAGGCTCTCGGAGACCATCTCAAGGTGATGGACCAGACCGCATTCGCACTTTGCAGCGAAGGAAATATGCCGATTATCGTATTTGACATGAACTGTAAAGGTAACCTTACCAGACTCCTGAAAGGAGAGAAGGTCGGAACCCTTGTTCACGTTTAACCATAAAAATAAAATACTATGTTACCAAGAGTTAATGAGATTGTCACTGCTGCTGACAAGAAAATGAAAGAGGCTGTGGCTTTCCTGGAAGAGGACCTCAAGACATATCGCGTGGGCAAGGCTAACCCATCTATCTTCAACAACGTACTCGTTGATTACTACGGCTCACCTACACCGGTACCTCAGGTCGCTTCAGTTTCAGCACCGGACGCGAAGACCGTCCTGATCCAGCCATGGGAGAAGAGCATGATCCAGAAAATCGAGAAGGCAATCATGGACGCCAATATCGGAATGACACCACAGAACAACGGCGAGCAGATCCGCTGCAATGTTCCGCCTCTCACCGAGGATCGCAGAAAGGACCTTATAAAGAAGGCCAAGACAGCAGGAGAGAATGCGAAGGTCGTTGTCCGCAATGCACGTCGTGACGCTGTAGATATTCTTAAGAAAGCCCAGAAGAACGAAGGTCTTCCTGAGGACGCTCAGAAAGAGGGCGAGGAGGAAGTACAGAAAGTTACTGACAAGAACATCAAGGAAATCGATGCTCTCATCGCAGCTAAGGAGAAAGATATCATGACTGTGTAAGGATTTTGTCCGGAGAGCATATATTGATAGCTTTCAAGCAGTTATAAATAATATGAGGCTGCCCAAGTATCGGGCGGCCTTTTTTGACTTTTACCGGCCATCTCTCTGACGAGGTGGCAAAATGGGGACAGTATGGAAACTGAATTCGATATTTTACCTGTGGAACAGTGGGGCCTTTTCCCCGAAGGACAGCGTCCGCTTCTTGTGGCCGGTCCATGCAGTGCAGAATCTGAAGAACAGGTGATGCGGACTGCAGGGGGCCTCAACCCGTTCGGTGTCAATGTCTTCCGGGCTGGAATCTGGAAACCTCGTACCCATCCGAATACGTTTGAGGGAGTGGGAACACCCGGGCTCAAGTGGCTGCAGAGAGTGAAGGATGAACTCGGAATGAAGGTGGCTACGGAAGTCGCCGGGGAGAAACACGTCCTTGACTGTCTTGAATATGGCGTGGATATGGTCTGGATAGGGGCCAGGACCACAGCCAGTCCGTTCCTTGTCCAGGAAATAGCTGACGCGCTGAAAGGCAAGGACATACCTGTGCTCGTAAAGAATCCGGTAAACCCTGACATTGACCTTTGGATAGGCGCTCTGGAAAGATTGAACCAGGCGGGGATCCGCAAACTCGGTGTTGTCCACAGGGGATTTTCATCCACGGAAAAGATTCCGTACCGCAATTCTCCTGGCTGGCAACTGGCTGTCGAGCTGCGTACCCGTTATCCGGAACTGCCGTTCTTTGCAGACCCGAGCCACATGGGAGGTGACAGGAAATACCTTCATGAAATATCCCAGAGGGCGCTTGATCTGGGCCTGGACGGGCTCATGGTCGAGACGCATTGTGACCCGTCATGCGCCATGAGCGATGCTCGGCAGCAGATAACGCCTGAGGAATTCGGACGGCTGATTTCCGGACTGATTGTCCGGCAGAACGATACGGATAGTCCTGATTATAAGGAGAATATGTATCAGCTGAGGGCGCAGATCGATGTCATTGACGAGAACCTTCTTTCTCTTCTCAATGCCAGAATGAATCTGAGCCGGAGCATCGGCCTGTATAAGAAAGCGCACAATATTTCCATTTTGCAGACCTCCAGATGGGAGTCGATTCTGTCCCAGATGATAGAGAAGGCCAAAGCCTATGGCTTGCCGGAAGAATTTGTGACTGAGATTTTCAATGCCATTCATGAAGAGTCTGTCCAGCAGCAGAACAGGATTCTGTCCGACCGGGACGTGGATTGACATTGACCTTACCTACTGTGCGTTGAAGTTGTCGAGAGCTCCGAGAAGCGTCTTTTCGAAGATTTCTTTTTCGTGAGGCGTTATGAAAGATACCTCGATAGGGGCCTGGAACATTCTTTTCTTGAGTGTTTCAGGCATATTTTTGTAGCCGCGCAGGCGCTGGCTGTCCTTTTCCGTGGTGGCTATCAATGCTGTAGGCCAGTTCCTGGTGGCGTTCAGTATTCTTCTGATATCCAGTTTTCTGTATTTGTGATGGTCAGAGAACTTGAAATGCTTCACAAGTTTGTATGAATCACTGAGATATCTTCTGAGAGGGGTGTCTGAAGCGATTCCTGAGACAAGAATCACATTGTGTGAATAGGTATATCTCTTGTCGTCGTTTTCGAAGACAGCCTCGAGCGGGCAGTAGGTTATCGTCGTGAAGAGAATTGTCATCTTCTTTCCCGCCGCATTGGTTCCCTGACATGTATTCAGGTCGTAAGCATTGTAGCCCAATGACTTGGCCCATTCTACCTTCTCCCAGTTCTCCATATACTGCGGACACTTGGTCACGATGATTATGTTCGCGTGATGCAGCCTCTCGGGAAGATCCCTGAGATGACCGAAAGGAAGAAGTCTGTCTTTGCTTGGAGGTCTGTTGTAATCGACCAGGACAATGTTGAAGTATGCGGCGAGTGACCTGTACTGGAATGCGTCATCGAGAACGATGAGCTCAGGTTTTTCAATGTCCTTGTGCTCGCATTTTCTTGCCTTCCTTGAAGTCTTGACTGTCTCCGGGTGGAGAAGGAAGTCGCAGCCTTCTACCCTTGTACGGTCCACGGCTACGGTTACTTCCGGGAATTTGCGCTTGATCTGCAAAGGCTCGTCTCCGGCGAACGCCGCGCTGTCATTGACAAGAATCTGCTGGAAACCGTTGCTCTTCCTCTTGTGACCTCTTGACAATACTGCGATATGATGGTTGTGCCATTTTTCGCTGGAAAGCAAAGTCCTGAGAATCATTTCCGTATGAGGTGTCTTACCGGTTCCTCCAGCTGCGATATTGCCCACGCATATTGTCGGAACCTTGCAGGTATGCACCTTGAACACGCCACTGTCATATAGCGCGTGCCTTATTTTCAAGGTCAGATAATATGGTGCCAACAATATTCTCTCAAGCATAGCGTGCAAATATAGTCAAACTCGCGGTAAGAACGAAAAAAATTTCATTCTTATCACGAGTTTATTTTATTTCAGCTATTTGGGATGGTTGTCCAACTGTCAGATAGACAGGACTGCAAGCACATTGATAAGTTCCCTGTCGATAGGCTTGTCTTTCTTGATGGCCCTGTCGATAGGAACATAGACAATCTGGTCATTGCTGATGCCGACCATGACGTTGCGCTGTCCTTCCTTAAGCGCTTCGATACTTGCATATCCCAGACGGCTTGCCAGAATTCTGTCGAAGGCGCTTGGGGTACCGCCTCTCTGAAGGTGTCCGAGGATGGTCACGCGGACATCGTACTGAGGATACTCTTTGCGGACACGGTCTGCATAGTACATGGCGCCGCCGTCTTTAGGGCTTTCGGATACGATTACGATACTGCTGTTCTTGCTCTTTCTGAAACCGCGGCTGATGAACTGCTCAAGCTGATCGACATCTGTCTGGTCTTCAGGGATGATGGCAGCCTCCGCTCCGGAAGCGATAGCGCTGTTCTGTGCGAGGAAGCCCGCATCACGTCCCATGACTTCCACGAAGAAAATGCGGTCGTGGGATGTCGCGGTATCACGCAACTTGTCCACGCATTCGACGATTGTGTTGAGGGCTGTGTCGTAGCCGATGGTGGAATCGGTGCCGTAAAGGTCATTGTCAATGGTACCAGGCAGTCCGATAACAGGGAAGTCATACTCTCTGGCCAGTGCCTGGGCTCCGGTAAGAGAACCGTTGCCTCCGATGACTATCAAAGCGTCAACTCCGAATTTTTCAAGATTATCATAGGCTTGTTTCCTTCCTTCCGGAGTCTGGAAATCCTTGCTCCTTGCGGTTTTCAGGATAGTGCCGCCCCTCTGTATCGTGTTGCTGACACTCTCTGTCGTAAGTTCCTTGAATTCACCATGAATAAGACCTTCATAGCCTCTGTAAATGCCCATGACATTCATGCCGTTGAAAATGGCGCTTCTGGTCACCGCGCGGATACATGCGTTCATTCCCGGCGCGTCACCACCTGAGGTGAGGACTCCTATCGTCTTAATTTCCTTCATATTGTGTTTTTGTAATAATTGGTCAATGTCATCGGGGCTCAACTCCCGAAAATATCAGGTGATTTGCCGCAAAATTCAAGCCTGTTTTTGTAATTTTGCAGTCGGAGAATATAAAATTTCAATAAAAAACGATTTTAGTTTTTACCTGCTATTACATATGAAGATAGGAGAGATAGATCTTGGTGACAAGCCGGTACTTCTGGCGCCGATGGAAGATGTGACAGACGCGTCGTTCAGAGTCGTGTGCAAAAAGTTCGGGGCGGACATGGTTTATACGGAATTCATCCCGTCAGACGGTCTTGTCCGTGATGCTGCCAAGGCCATTGCGAAGATGAAGACGTCGGAAGAGGAAGCTCCGATTGCGATACAGATTTACGGAAACAATCCGGAGGCGATGGTCGAGGCTGCCAAGATGGCGGACAACGCCGACCAGATAGCCGGAGGGCACGGCTGCGATGTCATTGACATTAACTTCGGCTGTCCCGTCAGCAAAATCGCCGGCAGGGGAGCGGGTTCCGGAATGATGCGGGAGCCGGACAAGATGGTGATGATAACCGAGAGTATTGTCAATGCTGTCCGCAAACCGGTTACCGTAAAGACCAGGCTCGGCTGGGACGAGAATTCCAAGATAATCGTGGAACTCGCTGAAAGACTGCAGGATGTGGGAATCAAGGCATTGACCATACACGGCAGGACAAGATGTCAGATGTACAAGGGCGAGGCGGACTGGACATTGATAGGAGCGGTGAAGAACAACCCTAGGATGCATATACCTATAATAGGTAACGGTGACATAAATTCCGCGCAGAAAGCCACGGACGCATTCGACAGGTTCGGCGTCGATGGAATAATGGTCGGCCGCGCATCGTTCGGCCATCCGTGGATCTTCCGGGAGATAAAACATTTCCTGACCACCGGAGAGGAACTCCCGCCGATGAGTGTCAATGACAGAGTGGCCCTGGCCAAGTGGCATTTGTCGCTGTCTGTCAGGCAGAAGGGCCCTGTTACCGGAGTGCTCGAGATGAGACGTCACCTGTCATGCTATTTCAAAGGCCTTCCTGACTTCCGTGACACGAGAGTCAAACTGGTCACCGAGCCGTCTGCCGACGAACTCGTGAAGATTCTGGACTATGTGGGAGAGAAGTGGGGCGGATGCCGGCTTGATGAGGCGGCCAGTGTTTATGGCCTTTGACCTTGCTGTAAATTTTGCGATTTTTCGTAAGATTTTTGTCTGAGTGGTAAATTGATGCTAAATTAGAGACTTGTCTTGAAGATATGTCAGGACAAGTTTTTTCCATTATGGCGTTTTGGAATAGAAATAAGATATTGTCTGACAAGGAGCTGGCAGAGGGAATTGTCCGCGGTGACGAGGTATGCTATGAAAGGTTCTTTGAGAGATACTATGTCGTTGTCCGGAAATTCATAATGGGTTTCATAGACGACAGGGCAGCTGCTGATGATTTGGCTCAGGACCTGTTCATAAGGCTTTGGAACAGGCGGCTCAGCATTGACCCTCAAAAATCATTGAAAAAGTGGCTTATAGTATCGGCGAGGAATGCTGCTCTGAACTGGTTGAAAGCCAAGTCCCGCAGTTCGGAGGCTCCGATTGAGGCTGCGGATACTCTGGATGACGGTTCTCAGCCGATTGAATCGCTTTGTTTACGCCAGTTGGAGATGAGTCTGGACAATGCGATATCCGCTTTGCCTGAACGGCGTAAGCAGATTTTCAAGATGAGCCGTCTGGATCATTTGCCGAACGATGAAATTGCTTCCCGTCTTGGCCTGTCGGTCAGAACAGTGGAAAAACATATAGAGTTGGCACTCAAGGATTTGCGCTCTGAAAAGTATTCTTCATGACAGTATGATGCAGATAAAGATGAAAAATTATATAAAAAAACTGGGAAGTCGTTACGTGTCCGGTCTGAAAACGTTGTACTATGTGTGTATGACTGATAACCAGTCACAGATAAACCATAGTATTAATATTTTTAGAGAAATGAAGAAAGTCGTTATCTCAGTAGCTCTTGTCCTCTCAGTGACTCTTGCCGGCGCGCAGGAAATCACTCAGGCGTGTAAAGACAGGGCTAAATCTCTGGTGGACCAGATGACACTTCAGGAGAAAGTGGAATATATCGCGGGCTATCGCGACGGGTTCTACATAAGACCTGTTGAAAGGCTGGGAATTCCGGAAATCCGAATGGCGGACGGACCACAGGGCGTCCGAAACAACACTAAAAGCACATTGTTCGCATGTGGCGTAGCTGCAGCGGCATCATGGGATCAGGCTCTGGCCTATGAAATGGGTGTTGCTCTCGGGCAGGACTCTCGGGCAAGGGGTGTGCATATCCTGCTTGGCCCTGGTGTCAACATCTACCGGAGCCCGCTCTGCGGACGTAATTTCGAGTATATGGGTGAGGACCCGTATCTTGCTTCAAGGACAGCGGTCAACTATATCGAAGGAGTTCAGTCTCAGGGTGTTATGGCGACCATAAAGCACTTTGCGCTTAACAATCAGGAGTATGACCGTCATCATGTCAGCACCAACGCCGACGAGCGCACCATGAACGAAATATATTTTCCTGCGTTCCGTGCAGCTGTCGAAGAGGCGAAAGTCGGTTCAGTTATGACCAGTTACAATCTTGTAAATAATGTCCATGCATCTGAAAGCGGCTTTCTTATGAAGGACAATCTGCGTGAGAAGTGGGGCTTTGACGGATTCGTGATGTCAGACTGGACTTCCACATATTCTACTCTCGGGATTGTGAAAGGAGGTCTTGACCTTGAGATGCCTAGAGCATTCTATTTCAAGTATGAACTTATAAAACCTCTGATTGACAGCGGGGTTATCCGCGAGTCTGAAATCGATGAGAAGGTGCAGCATATTCTGCAGACACTTATTGCATTCGGATTTCTCGACAGACCTCAGTTGGACAAGTCTATTTCTGAAGACAATAAATATTCGCGCGAAGTTGCATATAAGATGGCATGCGAGTCTGCCGTGATGTTGAAAAATGACGGCGTGCTTCCGTTGAAGGCGGGTCGTAAGAACCGCATAGTCGTTATGGGGCCTAATGCTGACCGCATCCCTTGTGGTGGTGGAAGCGGAAAGGTGGATCCTCTCTATTCCATCTCCTTGTATGCAGGACTTGGACAACTCGGAAAGAACTATCCTGTGCAGCTAATAGAACCTGCTGAAAATCTGGACTATAATACTCCTGAAAATGTGGAGGCTCTGGAGTCGGCATCGTCAGTAGTCATCTGTGCAGGTTTCGACACGGAGACAGAAAAAGAAAACCATGACAGAACATTTACATTGCCTGAAGGTCAGGATGCCATGATAAAGTTCGCGGCTGCCCATAACAGCAATGTCATTGTCGTTATATATTCCGGCGGCGGTTTCGACATGTCAGCGTGGAAAGATGACGTGAAGGCCATCATCATGGGATGGTATCCGGGGCAGGAAGGCGGTCTGGCTCTCGCAAGGATGCTTGCAGGTGAGTTCTCGCCATCCGGAAGACTCCCGATGAGCATTGAGGCATGTTGGGAGGACAATCCTGTACACGACAGTTATTATACCAAGGAGAAAGCCGAGAACAAACGCGGGTTTACAAACAGATATGTGACTTACAATGAAGGCGTGTTCATGGGTTACAGGGGATATGACAGACTTGGGACTAAGCCTCTGTATCCATTCGGATATGGCCTTACGTATGGAGATTTTGAGTATAGTGATCTGTCTGTAGTGCCGTCAGGAGATGGTGTTGATGTGAAATTCACATTGACAAATCATGGAAAGATGGCTGCTGCGGAGGTGGCTCAGGTATATGTCGGCGAACTTTGTCCTTCAGTGCCGAGACCGGTCAAGGAACTGAAAGGTTATGCGCGGGTGCAGCTCGGTAAAGGCGAGAGCAAGTCTGTGACTGTACATCTCGGGAAAGAGGCATTCGCGTTCTATGATGTCGATATACATGATTTCCGTGTCAATGCCGGAAAGTTCAGAATAATGGTCGGCGCTTCTGTCGGGGACATACGTCTCAATACGGAAGTGACCAGATAAAGTAATTGATGAAGATTATAGAAGAATATACAGATTCCCAGCTTGAGGACATCTTTGATTCTCTTGATTCCGAAGACGAGTCAGGGGAGGCCCGCCGTGCTTATGCGGCGGTAGCCTCCAGGCTTGGTTTCAGAAGACAGAGGAATACGATCCGCAAGGTGGCTCTGAAAGTTTCCGCTGTTGTAGCTGCCGCAGCATGTGCGGCCGGTCTTTTCTTCGGTGGAATTGCTTATGAGTCGGCTGCGGAAAGGAAGGTGTACTGGTCGGAAGTTACGGTTCCGGAGGGACAGCATCGTGATATCGTGCTGTCAGACGGAACACGCCTGCTTCTTAAGGCCGGGAGCCGTATCACATATCCTTCTGCGTTCAAGTCGGATCGCCGCCAGATATTTCTGGACGGAGAAGTGTTTGCCGAGGTTTCCAAAAATCCACATAGGCCATTTGTCATCACCTCCGGCCAAGTTTCTGTAAAGGTACTTGGAACAAAGTTCGATTTCAGGGCGTACAGTTCGTCGAAGAGCTCGGAAATCGCACTTGCGGAAGGTTCGGTGGAGATGCTTGTTTCATCCGGCAGCACATCTGTGACATATTCGATGATTCCGGGGGATGTCCTTCAGTATGACGGACATACTGGAAATGTGTCCAGAAGACGCTTCTCTCCTGAGTTTATAAGCCAGATGAGCACCGCCAGGTCTCTGCACTTCATGAATCAGCGGCTTGACGACATCGTGGCAGACCTGAACAGAATCTTTAACCGCAATGTTGTAATTGCGGACCGGAATCTTTCAGGAAGGCGCTTCGATGCCTGGTTTTCCGAAGGTGAGGGACTTGACGACATTCTTGCATCTCTGAATGCGGACGGATCCATGAGAATAACCAAAAGGAATAACGTTCTTTATATCTTCTCGCGATAAACAACCAACATAATTTTTTTCAATGAAAAGCGGTAACGTATTCAGTCGCTTGGGACGCTACGTCCTGGCGGCTATGGTTTCGGCTATTGTGTGCGTATCATCGTATGCGCAGGGCATTACGCTGAACTTGAAGAAAGTCTCTGTGCGTGAGGCTATTGCGCAGCTGCACAGGGAAGGCGGCTATTCTATTGTCGTCAATGCCGGTGAAGTCGATATGGACAGGGTAATCTCGGTCAATGTGACCAGAGGTACCATAAACGATGTCCTTAATCAGATTTTTGCCGGAGATAAGGTCAAGTACATCATCAAAGACAATCACGTTTCTGTGTTGAAGGATGATAAAAAGGCAGTTCCTGGAGAGGCCAAAAGCCAATCTTCCAGAAATGCCCGTCTGGAGGGCAGGGTGCTCGATTCGGCAGGGGAACCTCTAATAGGCGCGTCTGTGCGTATCTCCGGTACTGCGAATGTAAGCATTGCTGATGTCAATGGGGACTACGTCATTACGGGCTTCTCCTGGCCGGCCGATATCGAGGTGAACTATCTCGGCTATGAACCGAGGACCATACATCTTACCGGAAACGAGAAGATGCCTTATGACATTGTCCTGAAAGAATCTGACAATGTGCTTTCAGATGCCGTCGTTGTCGGCTATGGCGTCCAGAAAAAGGAGAACCTTACCGGAGCTGTAGCGGCAGTGTCGGCAGAAGATATGAAAGACAGACCCGTGGCATCAGTCGGACAGGCTCTCCAAGGTATGGTTCCGAACCTTAACATTACGCAGTCTTCCGGACAACCTGGAGCGGGAAGCTCGTTCAACATCCGAGGCAACACATCTCCTAACGGAGGCTCTCCGCTTATTCTTGTGGACGGCATGGAGACATATCTCGACCGTATAAATTCTAACGATATTGAAACTATTTCAGTTCTGAAGGATGCTTCATCTGCCGCTATTTATGGCGCCCGTGCTGCATTCGGCGTGATACTCGTGACTACCAAGAGCGGAAAGAAGGAGCAAAGGCCTACTGTTACATTTGACGGCAGGTTCTCATTCTCTGCGAACACTGTCTCTACAGACTTCGAGACAAGAGGCTATTATTCTGCATATATTGCGGACACGTTCATGAAGACGAAGGGAGGTGTTCCTTATACAAGCTATACGGAGTATGACTATCAGCGTCTCTGGGACCGTAGGAACGACAAGACCGAGAATCCTGAACGGCCATGGGTTCTTACGGAGATGAGGAACGGGCGTCTTTCATACGTCTATCTCGGCAACTTCGACTGGTATCACTATGTCTATGACGAGAGCCGTCCTACTCAGGACTACAATGTCACTGTGCGCGGCGGCTCCAAGACTGTTACATATATGGTCAGCGGTCGTTTCTACCGTCAGAATGGTGTGTGGAGACAGTGTCCTGACGATTATACATCATTCAATACCAGGGCTAAGGTCGATGTGCATATAACTCCTTGGCTGAAACTTTCGAACAATACCAAGATATTCAACGGTACGTACAGTTACGGTGCGAATAACTTCAGAAAGCCTATTCTTCATGCACTTGCCAGCTTTGTCCCGGAGAATCCGGATGGAACAGCCGTGTCCCATACCGTTCTTACGAACTCTTCATCCCATTACATAATGGACGGATACAGCGCGATGATGCATAAGGGAAAGAACTGGGGCCGCAAGAGAACATTCGAATTGACGACATCATGGGCATTGACGGCGGATATTACTAAACGTCTGAAATTCAATGCTGATTTCTCATATAAATTCGGATATCTGCGTAATGAATTCAGGGATTGTTCTGTAGAATATTCGGAGTATCCCGGGGAAATCCTTCAGGAATCCACCAGCGCATTCAAGAACCAGTTGTCAGATATTGTCTATGAGCAGAACAACTACGTGACTAATGCCTATCTTTCATATGACAATACTTGGTCTTCAAAACATCATCTTTCTGCTGTCGCAGGCTTCAATTATGAGACTCGTCATTATAAGGACCTCAATGTCGTAAGGCAGGATCTCCTTTCGGAAGACCTTTCTGACTTCAATCTTGCAACAGGAGAAGTCAGCAAACTCACCGGAGGTATCAGCGAGTATTCTCTGGCCGGTTTCTTCTTCCGTGCGGCATATGATTTCAAGGGCAAGTACCTCGCAGAGATTGACGGACGTTATGACGGAAGTTCGCGCTTTGTCGGCAATAATGTCTGGGGCTTCTTCCCGTCGGCATCAGCGGCATGGCGCATAAGTGAAGAGGGATTCTGGGACAGGATCCGTCCTGTAGTGAACAATGCCAAGTTCCGAGTTTCATACGGCTCTCTCGGAAACCAGAATATAGGTTACTACGATTACTATCAGAATATAAACACAAAGGGAACGATGGGCTACACATTCGATGGCTCTACCCTCGGAGGTCATGCTACGGTGGATGACCCTGTGTCTTCAGGAACGTGGGAGACTGTTGTTTCCAAGAATATCGGTCTCGATCTTGGACTTCTGAAGGACAGACTTACGTTTACTGGAGATATGTATATCCGTGATACCAAAGGTATTCTTACGAAAGGGAAGAAACTTCCGTCCATTTATGGTGCGGCTGAGCCTAAGGTCAATGCAAATGATATGCGGACCAAAGGATGGGAACTTCAGATTGAATGGAAAGATTCATTCATGCTCGCCAAGCGCAGGTTCGGATACTATATCGGAGGAAATATTGCTGACTATACGGCCAAATATACCAGAACGGATAATCCGTCTGGACTTATCAGTGAACCTTATGAGGGCAAGCGTCTTGGAGAAATCTGGGGCTTTCGAGTGGGCGGTCTGTTCGGTTCGGACGAAGAGGCTGCAGAATATGCCTCCAAGGTAGATATGTCCAAAGTCTGCAAAGACTATTACGCGTCTGTCGGAATTACAGGCGTCCGTGGAGGAGATATGAAATATCTTGACTTGAATGAAGATGGAGAACTTAGCTTCGGACAGGGGACGCTTGAGGATCATGGTGACAGGGTTGTCATCGGAAACAGCCAGCCCCGTTTCCTCTACGGATTCCATGGCGGATTTGATTATCGTGGCATTGACTTCTCCGTGTTCTTTCAGGGAATCGGGCATCAGGACTGGTATCCGGGCTCTGACAATATGCATTTCTGGGGACCATACAGCCGGCCTTATGTGTCTTTTGTCGGCAAGGACTTCATGTCAAATGTCTGGTCGGAGGATAACAAGGATGCCTATTTCCCTCGTCCTCGCGGATATTCCGCATTGAATCCAGGTGCGTTGTACTATACTAATGACCGTTATCTCCAGAATCTGGCATACCTCCGTCTGAAGAATCTCACATTGGGATATACTCTTCCTGAGAAATTGACAATGAAGGCAAAAATATCCAAGCTGAGAGTCTATTTCAGCGGTGAGAATCTATGGTACACCAGTCCTGTCAAGAAGCATAACAAATATGTGGATCCGGAACTTCTGGCTATAGCAAGCAATAAGAACGGTGATACATATTCCTTCTATAAAACATTCTCTTTTGGTGTTACTGTGACTTTCTAATTGATTGTATATGAAAAAGATATATTTATTATTACCGGTTCTTCCGCTTATTCTTGCCACAGGGTGCGATGATTTTCTGGTGAAAACCCCGAAAGACAGGACGACTCCGGAAACCTTCTTCCGTACGGAGGATGAATGCCGTCTTTATACCAATGACTTCTATTCAATGCTTCCTGAAGCTGCTTCGGTTTATGAAGAAAGGGCGGACTATATAACAGGTATAGAAGTCCCTGCTGAGATTGTCGGGAACAGGACGGTTCCGTCAACTGCATCCACATGGAAATGGGATGCGCTTCGTAATGTGAACTTCTTTATAGAGCACGCCGGGCAGTGTGAGGACGTGTCCGTAAGAAACGAATATCTGGGAGTTGCAAGATTCTTCAGGGCATTGTTCTATTTTGACAAGGTGATGCGTTATGGGGATGTTCCATGGGTTGACAAGCCGTTGGATGCTGACTCTCAGGAACTGTACAAGGCACGTGATGACAGGAAATATGTGATGTCCAAGGTCTTGGAAGATATAGACTTCGCTATCGCAAATCTTCCCGAGGCAAAGGATGTCTATCGTGTAACCAGATGGACAGCCCTTGCGCTTAAATCCAGAATCTTCCTCTTCGAAGGAACATTCAGAAAATATCATGGACTTGGCGACTGGGAGGACTGTCTTCAGGAATCAGCAAAGGCTGGAGAAATGTTTATCCGAACATCCGGTTATGTCTTATATGCCCAGGGGAAACAGCCATATAGGGACTTGTTCAACCTTCTGGAATCAGACCGCAGCGAAATAATCCTGTCACGTGCATATTCACAGTCTCTTGGACTTGTCCATGATGCCAACGGACGATACACATCTGTATCGATGGGGCGTCTCGGCCTCATGAAGGATGTTGTGAACATGTATCTTATGGCAGACGGGACACGATTCACCGATAAGGCAGGATACAAGACTATGCAGTTTGCTCAGGAATGCACAGGAAGGGATCCGCGACTGGCTCAGTCTATCAGAACTCCAGGATATACCAGGACTGACAAGACAAAGCAGTTGGCCCCGGATATGGCGGCGACCGTGACAGGCTATCAGATTACCAAATACGTCGGTGCCACCAAGTATGATGCATATAAGTCATCAGAAAATGATATCCCGCTTTTCCGTACCGCCGAGGTCTATCTGAACTATGCCGAGGCCAAGGCTGAACTCGGGACATTGACCCAGAATGATCTCGACATGTCTGTCAATAAACTTAGGGACAGGGTCCGGATGCCTCATCTGGATATGGCGGCAGCCAACTTGTCTCCGGATCCGTATCTTCTTGACCCTGTTACCGGATATAGTAATGTGACTGGCGACAACAAAGGCGTCATTCTTGAAATCAGGCGCGAGAGGACGGTGGAGCTTCTCTGCGAAGGCTTCCGCTACTGGGACATCATGAGATGGAAGGAAGGCAAGCGTTTCGAGCGTCCGTTCTATGGAATGTATTTTCCTGGTGTCGGCTCTTATGACATTGACGGAAATGGTACTGTGGACTTCGTCATTTATGACGGCAATGCTCCGGCAGCCGAAGATGGAGTCGTATATGCTTCGATCGATCAGCTTCATCTCTCAGGAAACGGAGTTTCCGGTTATATTACAGCCAATTATGACATAACCAGAAAGTGGAATGAGAATAGGGATTATCTGTATCCTGTCCCGACGGACGACATTGTCCTTACACATGGAAAAGTAAAACAGAACCCTGGCTGGGATGATGGTCTTGACTTTAACAATGAATAGTAATGAAAATTAGAAGATATTTGACAATACTGGCTGCTGTGGCCATGCTTTCCGGTTGCTACAAGAGTCCGGATATGCCTATGCAGCAGATTTCAGTTGACAAGGATGCTATCGTGTCGGCTGCTTCAGGTGCTGAATATACGGTTTCTGTCATATCCAACACCAAATGGAAAATTTTATCCTCTTCTGTGGACTGGGTTTCGGCTTCACCTGAACAAAGCACAGGCAATACTGACGTCGTGCTGACTGTCAGACCTAATGACGGGGAAGCCCGCGAGATGGAACTGAAACTGGTATCTGTCTCTGACAATACGATCTCTTCCGCAGTTGTGATCCGTCAGGCTTCTGCAAAGGAAGGCGGTGTCATATCGATCAGCGAACTCAGGTCAATGAGCAAGGTCGGAGAGAAAGTCAAGATGACAGGAGGTTCGGTGCGTGGCTTCATCGTGTCCAATGTCAATACGGAGAACTGGTTCGCGAACTCTATCGCTATCGAGGATTCGTTCACGTCTCCTGAGTCCGGCATTACGGTGATGCTTCCTGAGATGCCTTCTTATGCCGCAGGCGTTGAGGTGGCAGTACCTCTGGCTGATGCCGTCCTTTATAGAAATGATGCGGGCTATCTTGTCCTGGAAGCTTCAGGGGCCGACAGTACAGATGTCACTCCTGTCGAGGTCAAGCCGTTGTCTGTCGATTATACGGCTCTCGCTTCAGGAAAATATGAGTCAATGTATGTAAGTTCTACGCTGCAGATAACGGATGCCGGTCTTTCAGGAGTCCTTGGAGACTGTCCTCTGTTGGAAGATGAGGATGGAAACAATGTCAGGCTGAAAGTTATGGAAGAGTCAGCATTGGCATTGTCTCAGGCAAAAGATGGGTCGTGTCCTGTGGGCGGCCTCGGCGGTTTTGCGGCAGCAGTGCCTGAACTCACTCCTACTTCGTCCTCAGATGTCCTCTTCAACGGTATGCGTTTCGGTGTCAAGGTCGGTATCAGGCAGTTGCCTTATATCCTGTCATTTTATGCCAAGACAATGAAGAACAAGGACCTGAAGTACAGTACGGTAAAAGACGGAACTTATGCGAAACTGGGAACGGACTTCTATCTTAAGGACAAAGATGACAGAATCGGTGCTGTGATGGAGGCAAAAGCAACATCGGCAATGACTGGCTCAGGTCAGTTCCGTATGTCTCATTGGGCTGATGAAGGAGCGCATGACAATATCCCTGGCAAGTCTTTCACTGGTGATGATGGCTCCGGATATTATTTGACAGTGCCTCTCCAGATGGATTTGCCGTCCACTTTCCATGTGGCATTCGGAATTGCCGGTACTGGTGCGGCAGTGAAAAACTGGAAACTTGAGTATTCTTCAGATAAGGAAACGTGGAAGTCAGGAGCTGACTTTATGATTGACAAACCAATCTCCGGTTCAGGTTTCTATTACTATTATGACATCAAACTTTCTCCTGACATCAAATTCTCTGCCGGGCAGACCTTGTATCTCAGATGGACGGCTACGGGTAATACTTCTGTGAACAATGGCGTAACTGCAGGACTTGGCTCTGACGTCAGATTTGCCTGTTGCGTGGCTTTGTTCGGAGAGTACTCTGCTTCGACATCGGTTCCTTCAGGCGCGGTATACTATGAACCATTCGATAATCTGACCGGAGGTCTTGATTACTTGTGGGGCGACAGGCTGGCTGCAATGATGAACTTCTGTGGAAGCGACATCGCCGACTGGACTGCAGCGCAGAGAAATGGCCTGACAGGTGAAAATGTACATCAGAGGCGGGGATATGCCCAGATTGGCTATGTGGAATCACAGGCTGTTGCGAGAGCCAAGTATGTGAACACTCTCGGCTCACTCACGACCCCTTCATTCGGGACTGCCGGAAATCTTGTCCTCTCATTTGATGCCATGTCTTACCATACACCTGCCGACAGGGCGAAAGCGAAAGCCGGAGAACCTGCCGACAAGAAAGGCGACCTTACGTCAGTAGTCGTGAAAGTCGTCGGAGGCGGTACCATCGATGGCAAGACAGAGGTCACTGTGGACGGCCTGACTACAGACAAGTTCACAAATTTCAAACTTAATATAAAGGACGCGACGTCAGGCACTAAGGTGACATTTACAAGCGCACCTGCTGCCGGAGACTTCTCACGCTGGTTCATAGACAACATTCTTGTAACAAAATAACGTAATCATGAAACGTATATCATTTATTATCAGTCTTTTCGTGATGCTTGTAGCTTGTTCTGCATCACTTGACAATGCCGATTATATTCCGGGGCCGAACGGCTCCGGAAGCGATGACACTTCGGAAACCGAGCCTGATGTCATTGCCGATAACCAGATAAAGGTCATATCGTTCAATGTCAGAACTTCCACAGGTGACAAGAATACTTCCAATGCGTGGGACCTTCGAAAGAAGGCTATCCCTCCAATGTTCGCCAAGGAGAATCCTACCGTATTCGGTGTGCAGGAGGCGCGCGAAAATCAGATGTCCTTCCTGAGATCGCAAGTTGCAGGATATGAGGGAATCGGAGTCGGTCGTGATGACGGCAAGACTGCCGGTGAAACAATGGGTATCTTCTATAAGACCAGCGATGTGGAACTGGTCAAGTGGGGGACATTCTGGCTTTCACAGACTCCGGACACTCCGTCCAAGGGCTGGGATGCGAAGTATTACAGGACCGCTACTTGGGCTGTATTCAAGCATAAGCCTTCAGGCGTCACATTCATGTATGTGAATACACATCTGGACAATGCCGGCAAACTTGCGCGTCAGAACGGGCTGCTCCTTATCCGGGACAAGATTATCGAATATAACACTGGCAATTGGCCTGTCATCCTGACGGCTGATTTTAACTCTACGACGGATGATCCTATATTTGACAGTGTGAAGGAGCTAATGACAGATGCCCGTACAGCATGCCCTGTTACCGACAAGTATGGCTCATATAACGGATGGGGACAGTCAAACTCTGTCATAGACCATATCTTCTATCGCGGATTCAAGGGAATCGCGTTCCATACCATCCGTGATGTCTATGACGGTGTGCAGTACATGTCTGACCACTATCCTGTATCTGCAGTCCTGCAGGTGCAGAATTAACTCTCATATATATAATGGTGTTTCCCCGGTCCGGCATATGCCAGGCCGGGGATTTCAGTACTTATGGCCTGTAAATTTTACGATTTTTCGTAAGATTTTGTGGTTTGGAAAATTATTGCTACCTTTGCGACCCCTATAATGTGTAGGGATCGCAATTTTTATTATTAACCAATTAAAGATCAAGACAGTGGACACACAAAGCTACAAATCAGTTTTCTTGAATGAGAATACTGTAAACAAAGAGTGGGTCGTCATTGATGCTACCGATCTGGCACTTGGCCGTCTTGCAGCACGCGTTGCTCTTGTCCTTCGTGGCAAGACCAAAGCTGGCTACACGCCTCATGTTGATTGCGGTGACAATGTCATCGTCATCAATGCTGAGAAGGTTGCCCTCAAGGGTAAGAAGATGACCAACAAGGTTTACACTCGTTACACCGGATATCCGGGTGGACAGCGTTTTACCACGCCTAAGGAGATTCTTCAGAGCAGCAGACCTACTGAACTCGTAAGGAAGGCCGTTAAAGGTATGCTTCCTAAGACTCGTCTTGGTGACAAGCTCATCAACAACCTGTTCATCTATGCAGGTCCTGAGCATCCTCACCAGGCACAGCAGCCAAAAGAAATTAAGTTGAACGAAATTTAAACAGAGCAAATGGAGAAAACAGTAAACGCCCTTGGAAGACGTAAATCAGCTGTGGCTCGTGTTTATGTTGCAGCAGGTACAGGCAATGTGACCATCAATGGAAAGGAGCTCAAGGAGTACTTCCCTGACGAGACTCTTCAGTACATTGTAAATCAGCCATTTGAAGTTACTGCTACAGCAGGTCAGTTTGACATCAAGGCTAACCTCGTAGGAGGTGGAATCAAAGGACAGGCAGAGGCTATGAGACTCGGCATCGCTCGCGCACTCAGCGAGATCGACAGAGAGGCTTATCGTTCTGCCCTCAAGTCTGCAGGATTCCTCACCCGTGACTCAAGAGAGGTCGAGAGGAAGAAACCTGGTCAGCCTGGTGCACGTCGCCGCTTCCAGTTCAGTAAGCGTTAATCTTACCGACACATTGATTTACATGCACAGTCCGGTTCAGAAATCTTCGGACCTCGCGCGGGGTGCGAATTCCGTGCAAGCTGCTTGAAGATTGCCGAGACTGCGGAAAATCCAGGAGACCGGTCATGGGTGGCCGCTGCTCCGGGGTTGATGAAAAGAGCCCGACAGGTTATGGCTACAGCCTGAAGGGAAAGTGTAACAAAGAAACATCACTTAAAAAATGCCAAGAACAAATTTCCAAGAATTACTCGAAGCAGGTGCACATTTCGGACATCTTGCGAGGAAATGGAATCCTAAAATGGCTCCTTATATTTTCATTGAAAGGAACGGGATTCACATCATCGACCTGCACAAGAGTATCGTCAAGATTGACGAGGCTGCAGAGGTAATGAAAGAACTTGCACGCTCAGGCCGCAAGATTCTCTTCGTTGCTACCAAGAAGCAGGCTAAAGATATTATCGCTGAGAAAGCAGCTTCAGTTAACATGCCTTATGTTACTGAAAGATGGGCTGGTGGTATGCTTACCAACTTCCCTACAATCCGCAAGGCAATCAAGAAGATGAATACCATCGACAAGATGAAAGAGGATGGTACTTATGAGAAACTCGCTAAGCGTGAGCGTCTTCAGATTGACCGCCAGAGGGCTAAACTTGAGAAGAACCTCGGTTCAATCAAGGATATGAGCCGTCTCCCTTCCGCACTTTTCGTAGTTGATATACAGAAGGAGGCAAATGCCGTTAAAGAGGCTAACCGTCTGAACATTCCGGTAATCGCCATGGTTGATACTTGTTGCGATCCTACCCCGATTGATTATGTGATTCCGGCTAATGATGATGCCGCAAAGTCAGTTGAGTACATCACCAACGCTCTTTGTGTTGCCATCCAGGAGGGATTGAACGAAAGGAAGCTTGAGAAGGAAAAAGAGGCTACAGCAGAGGCGGCCGAGAAGGCACCTGCAAAGAAGCTCCGTCCTCGCAAGGGAACAAAAGATGTTGAAGAAGCAGCTCCAGTAGAGGCAGTTGAGGCTCCAGCAGCAGAAGTTAAAGCAGAATAATTTTAAACCTATTTTACTATGCAGATTACAGCAGCTGACGTAATGAAATTACGTAAGATGACCAGTGCCGGTATGATGGATTGCAAGAAGGCTCTCGCAGAGGCTGAAGGCAACTTCGACAAGGCAGTTGAGATCATCCGTGAAAAAGGTAAGCTCGTAGCAGCTAAAAGAGCTGACCGCGAGACTACCGAAGGCGCAGTTATCGTTCGCATTGAAGGTGGCAAGGCGATTATCGTCTGCCTCGGTTGCGAAACAGACTTCGTATCAGCTACTCCAGATTTCAAGGCTCTCGCAAATTCTATAGCAGATGCAGCTATCGCTGCTTTCCCTGCTGACATCGAGGCTCTTAAGTCTGTAAAACTTAGCGACGGCTACACAGTAGAAGAGGAGATTTCTGCTCAGACAGGTAAGACAGGTGAGAAGCACGTTCTCGCTTACTATGCAGCTCTCGAGGCTCCATACATCGCACAGTACGTTCATAACAACTCAAAGGTAGCTTCTATCGTTGCATTCAGCAAGGAAGTTCCTGCTGAGATCGGTAAGAACGTTGCCATGCAGGTAACCTCAATGCACCCGGTTTCAGTTTCTGAGGCTGATTGCCCTAAGGAGACCGTTGAGAAGGAGTTAGCAATGTACAAGCAGCAGATTGCTGAGGATCCGAAGATGGCAGGCAAGCCGGAGGCTATGCTTGAGAACATCGCAAAGGGTAAGCTCAAGAAGTTCTTCAAAGAGCAGACCCTTGAGGATCAGGAGTTCATCTGGGACAACAAGATGACTGTCCTCGAGTATATCCACACTGCAGACAAGGACGCTAAGGTTCTTGCTTTCAGAAGATATTCACTCACAGACTAATTACTCTGTTATCAAGATGAGGCTGACCCAAAAGGGTTGGTCTCTTTTTTATATAGGGTGTCGTAGAGTTGTCGGAAGGCTCCGACAGAGT
>FR890581.1 GCA_000435075.1 Bacteroides sp. CAG:770
GCTTAGATGTCAACTTTGCATAATGATATGCTTGTCATAAAAAGATTTATGTGTAGCTTCTCATAAGTTCTTCAAATGGATTAAGCAACATCTGAAGATTAAAAAGTTCTGGGGCACTTCAGAAAACGCAGTACGCATTCAGATTTACTCCGCAATCATAGCCTATTGCATGATGGCCATTGTGCAGAAGAAGATGAATGTTGAACGGTCAATTTGCGAGATGTTGCAGATTGTAAGTATCTCACTTCCAGACACAACCAATCTCGGAGACCTCTTTGCGAAACCTAACTGCAATATTGTCAATGAACTTGATGATTCAACCGAACCAAATTTGTTTAATTGTTAAACTTTATAATAATCGTCCGGAACTTTTACCGGACAGCAATGAAAAGAGGTACAAAAATAATAAAAGATATGTGTGAAAACAGATTAATCTCAGCACGTTCCCTTAGGGAATACAGTTATGTGTTATGGAAGGCTGTAAAAATAAGGGTATAATGTTTTTATTTGTATAAAGTTTTTGTTCTTTTGAAAATTCATTTATATTCGCGGAGGGACGGGGTTGTGTGCTTTTTAATATTTGTGGTTTATTAAGTAGCAGAAATATAAAAGCAAGAGCCTCCTAAATGTGAAATATACGGCGCAAGAGTAGAAGACATTCAATTGATAATAAATTTAATTCGGCATACAATTTAGTTGTTAAATAGGTTGTTGCGAATTGCCTGTTTAATAACGGTAAACAAATATTCGCGTATAACTTTTGTGTGTTATGAAAAAAATTTTATCCGTTGCTACATTTCTTTTTGTAGCAATCATTGCGAGCGCCTCGTTAAGTCCTACAGGCCCTGACGGAGGCGAGTATTTCATCACATCTGGTTGTGTTAAATGTGGCACATGCGTAGGGGCATGTCCTGTTGGAGCAATCTATGAAATGGACAATCAGTACCAGATAGATTGGAGCCTCTGCGTGTCGTGCGGTGCTTGTGCCGATGAATGTCCGGTCGGCGCTATCTGGTATGGAAGTGCAACAGCACCCAAAGAAAAGTAATTACGGAATCTAGCACACGCTTATGTGTCGTTTTTTGACAGTCTTACTCTGTCTATGTCTGACGATAGACGTCGCCTTAGGCCAGACTGCGGGATCTGCCAATACAAATCAGGCAGGACTTAATGTAAAGGTGACAGAGGCAAGGAACGATCTGCCAGTTCAGATGGCGACCGTCTATATCGTACCCCAAGGGGATACGGTGGCGGTCGCCTTTGCTTTTACGGATAAGAAGGGCTCGGCTCAGCTGTTCCCTGTTCCCGCTGGAAGGTATGCTCTGAATGTTCAGATGCTCGGATACAAGCCGAACAAGGAGGAGGTCTTGTTGGAAGCGCGGAGGATGTCAAGTGTTTCAGTCTGTTTGGAAGAAGATATCAGAGAACTGGAAGGAGCCACCATAACGGCAATGGGCGACCTTGTCACCGCGAAGGGAGATACGCTGATATATAATGCTACATCATTCCAGACGTCTAGCAACGCCAATTTGGGTGATTTGCTGAAGAAGATGCCTGGGATTGAGGTTGGAAAGGGCCTGGTCAAAGTAAACGGGGAACCGGTATCCACAATAACGGTTGAAGGAAAGACCTTTTTTTCGGACGATGTCTCAAAGGCCCTTGAAAATCTTCCCGCTTTCATCGTGAATAAAATACACGTCATTGATGAGGACGGCCGAGACAGAATCGGTCTGTCAAGGAAAAGGAAGAGGATGGACGTGAAACTGAAAGACGAGTTTCGTAACGGATGGTTCGGGCAGGTGTCCGCCAGTGGGGGCGCTTCCATCATAAAGAAAAAGAATTCCGACCTGCTCGGCGATGGAAGCCGTGCTTTATATAGTGCAAAGCTGTATGTTTCGTACTACGGCGATGATGACCAGGCCACTTTACTTGGTGGAGGTAACAATATAAATGTCAATCAGCTGGAACGTTCGACCCCGGGCGTGTCGAACACGGCGACGTTCGGGGTGAACTACAACACCTCTAGGATTCCAGAACAAGAGACCAATAGTTCCGCTTCATACGACTTCAAAAGCAATAATGAAAGAATGGAATCCAGCCGCATGTCATTTCTTGCCTCTGGAGAAAGTCTGACAACTCTACGACACCGGAATAACAATGATGTAAATAATTCTCTCGCCGCTCATCTTTCCTTAGGAAATCCGTTTAATACTTTAAATGCTGAAGGCATTCAAACAACTTTGGACTTGAACTATTCCAATAGCAAGATAGGCAGAGAGGAGTCTTCCACAATGAATAATTCAACTGCAAATCTCAATAGCAGCCGTTCTCTGACGACAGGTTCTTCAAATGACTTTGGTGTAGGAATTGGAACAAGAGGACGCTATTCACTTGGCAAGGACGGTATACATCGAATCTCTTTCAAAGGAAATGTCTCATACGATGGTGGTCGTGGAAAAAGCGCAGAGTCTTCCACAGCATGGTTGAAAGGTGTCGCGGATCAGCGTGCTCTCCTGTTTAATGACAGGAATGACGCAATAAAGATTGACGGATCTTTTTCATACGCAATGCAGTTTGCCCAACACTGGGAGGTCCGCACTCAAGCTGGTGCAGGTTTCAATTTTATAAAAGAGACGAAAGACGCACAAAACGCGGCCGACCGAAGCCAGAATGAGTATTATTCAAAAAACTCAGAGGACAAGGAGTTGAATCTCATGGAGAGCATAGTTTTGCATTACGGGATCAATAAGGGAGGGAAGAAACTGGTCAATATTGAATTTGGAGGACGTGTATATGAAGACAAAATCAGTCACACCGCAGCTCCGAGCGTCCTTGGCAACAGCACAGAAATATGGAGCATAGGTGCTGGCCCGATGGCCTCGGTTGCCGTTAATGATATGGGTAAGAATTCATTTACAATCTCCACGAACGGGAACAGCGAGGTTCCGTCTGGTACACAGAACTTCAATACCGTACTTGACATCTCCAATCCTGTCAGCATATCGGTCGGAAATATCTATCTAAAATCCGGTTACCGCCAGAATCTGGTTATGCAGGCAAGACTTCGCTCAGAAAAAATGAGGAATGCTATTATTAACATCAGGTTAAATGGTGCTATGTCATTCAAGGAGAAGACTCTGGCAAGTTGGTATGACGATGAGTCTGTAAGATATTCAATCCCAGTCAATGCCCACCGTCCTCATTACAATGCGGGACTGAACATCAATTATGTACAGCCACTGAACAGAGATAAGAGTCTCAACCTGATTATCACCCCGAGGCTTACGGCTAGCAGCAATTCGAACTATATTTCGAAAGGTCCTCTGATGGGTCTTTACAAGGATAGCTTTGACTATTCTACAATGATGAGCTGGTTTTACGGAGACCGCAATGGTGATAGGTTCTACAGTGGAAGCAGCGGTTTTATGGAGAGTCGCAGTTTGAGGCTGGATTGGCTGCTGAGGGCAGAGTTGAAATACGAGATTCTGGCTTATTCGATACGGTGCGGGGGGGCAGTAGATAACGCAAGAACCCGCTATGTCAGCTTGCATTCTACAAAAGTAAGCAACTGGCGAGGCAATGCTTTTGCCGAATTGCTCTGGAAGGACAAATCCGGTTGGGAGGTCGAAAGCCGCTTTGACTTCAATGGTTATCGAGGATTTGAGGGGAACTTTAACAAACCGGAATTCCTCTTGAATTTCCGAATAGCAAAAGAGATAAAATCCTTCAATATCAGTCTGTCTGCCTATGATATCCTCGGAAGCAATAAGTCCTTCATCCATGTCTCATCTGCAGATTATATGGAGGACACATATTATAACAATGTTGGTCGTTGCATTATCCTTGGCCTGTCGTATAACTTCGGGAAATGGGACATGCGGGGAAAATCCAGAATGAAACAGCTGGAACAACAGAAAAACCTATAGTCTTATGAAAGCGATTAAAAACTGGCAGCGTTATGTGTTGGAATGGGGAATTCTGGCAGCGCTTATTGTCTTCATCCTTGTGTCACATGTAATAGGGGGACGAATCAATCCGGATACATATTGTCCGTTCGGAGGCATTCAGGCCTTTGCCAATCTTATTTCTCATGGTTCCCTGCCTTGTGACATGAGTAGCCTGCAAATACTGTCGGGTATAGCCTTGCTTGTTGCTGTCGTCTTATTCAGCAAGTTGTTCTGCGCCTATCTGTGCCCGCTAGGCACAATCAGTGATCTTTGTCGAAAGTTGAGAGATCACTTTAAGTTGAAGTCTTTCGTAATACAATCAGACAGTCTGTGGGATAAGACTCTAAGGATAATCAAGTATATTCTCTTGTTTGTAATTCTCTATGGTACAATCACTACGGGAGAATTGGTATGTAAAAAAATTGATCCATATTATGCCTTGGCTACAGGGTTCAAAGGGGAACTTGTATTATGGATGAGTGTAGCCATGGCTTTACTGCTTATCCTAGGATCACTTCTCATTGATAATTTTTGGTGTAAATATATTTGCCCTCTTGGAGCCATCTCAAACACATTCAAGTATTGGCTATGGATGATTACGGTGTTGGGAGCATCGTACGCAATATGCATTGTCACGAAAACCCCTCCTATGTGGTGTGTTCTTGCAATGATTTGCGCCTTTGGTTATTTGTTGGAAATATTAAATCCCCGAACATCTCTTCAGCTTCTATACGTTCAACGCAATAAAGAGAAATGTAATGGATGTCACACTTGTAATATCAAGTGCCCTTATCACATCAACATCGCAGGTTTCGATGGTGCCGTAGAGAATGTGGACTGTATGTTATGTGGTGAGTGTGTGGCAAACTGTCCCACCAAGGCTCTCAGAATCGGAGTTACAAATGGTCGGCATTTAGGCAGGATCAATGCTTTCATTCCCGCGATACTGACTGTTGTGCTTTTCGCGTCAGCCATTCTTTTCAGCAGAAACTTCGAAATACCTACAATCAATGAAACCTGGAACATCAAGAACACTGATGGTTTGCAAACATTCACGATGGATGGATTGCGCCAGGTACGATGCTATGCGAGCAGTAGGGCATTCATGGACAAACTTCAAAAGGTTGAGGGAGTTTATGGTGTAAAAACCTATGTGAAGCATCAGAAGGCAACTATTCTTTATAACTCTAATGAAACAACCCCGGAAAAGATACAGGAATCCCTATTTGTAAGTGCAAAATTCCAAATAGTTGCCCCAGATTACAAAACGACTCCGGAACTCGTTGTTAAAACTATACGCACAGAAAACATGACGGGTTCAAATGCAATAAACCTTTTAGGCCTGCAATTCAAACAACTTGACAGTCTGATATATGGGTTAAGAATAGATTGGGATATTCCTCTTTCCGTCAGGATGTATGTTGATCCCGCTTTTGATAAGGATGAACAATGGATAAAAAATGTCGTTGAACTTCCATTCCTTGACCTCAAAAATCCTCAAAATGGCAAGATAACACAAATGCCTCTGGGGTTTAAGTTCGTCCGTATGGAACCATCAGACTCTACAATGAGAACGGTGGACTTCCTCGGTGAGATGTTCAAACCTTTTATGGTTGAATTCAAACCGATTTCGGAAGTTGATTCGCAGATTGAACAATTCTTGTACGAGATTCCTGAAGAGAACATTACCAAACCCGTAATAACGAGAAATCTGCCTCTTCTCGTTTCATATTTAAGGGACAAGGATGGTATAGGGGCCGTGTATTCTTGTCTTAATGAGGAGTATACACCTTGCCTTGTAATACGATACTATTACCCAATGACAGATGATGAATTATACAGGCTTATGTCTTCGGCAGAATGGCGTATGCAGGATAAAGAGGGGGAGCGCTATATACATGCTCCGTTTAGGTATATTGAGAAGGGAAGCGTTAAAAAGCTATTATAGGGTCGCATGCCCATTCCCCCTTTACCGATTTTCCATTATGTCGATCATGGCCTGCTCGATAAGACCAGATATGCTTTTACCGTTCTTCGCACAGTAAACCTTGAAGTCCGTATAGATATTCTCATCAAGATTGATTGATGTCCTTTTCTTGTTGCTTACCTTCGGAGTTGTGACCACAACGGGAGCGTCTATATGTGCGGCACTTGTATGCAGCATGTTGTCAAGAGGTGAAGGAGCTGGTGTTGTGCCGCTCTGGGGAACAACTAATTTCTTTGCCATATTACCATATTACTACATCTTCTCGAGGAGTTCATTTACGAGGGAGAGGAAGTCCTTGGCTCCATAGAACCAGGGTAGGCAGACACCACGTCAGTGTACTCGAAAGCAGATTTAGCCACATCGTTGTTCTTTCTGACTACGGTAGTCATAACGCGGTCACCATACTTAGACCGGACATCAGCCTCAATAGCATCAGTCATTGTCTGGCCTGTCTCGTAGATATTGAAGAAGATGAAATCAATATGGATGCCCGGGTTCAGAACTTGAATCTTAGCGCAGAACTGTTCCATCATGTTGAGACCGTAAGAAGACATCAGATCAGCCTTCGTAGGCACGAGTAATTTGTTGGCCGCGGTAAGTGCGTTGATGGTGATGAGACCGAGGGCTGGAGGGCAGTCCAGAAGAACGAAGTCGTACCTGTTTGCGTACGGATCCAGAAGAGTCTTCAGGACACGCTCACGATTGAACATCATCTGAAGCTCGAGATCAATGCCCGCCATGTCAAGTCCGCTCGGAACGATGTCGAGGTTCTGGCGGATATTGTAGATAGGAAGATCACGCTGTTCACGGATCGCATGGTAGATAATTCGCGCTGGAATATTCCGAACTCCTCTACAAGACCGAAGACAAATTCTTGATTCTCGCTGAGGAATGTATGACTTTTGAGACGGTCTCCTCCTGTCTGGCTCAGCGTCTCCGGAGTTTTCTTTTGCCCCATGTCTTCCGAGATCTGTTCGAATACTTCAAGGGTGCACTCCTGACCGCTGTCCATGCCGTGTTTCGGTACTTTTGTTTTCTACCCTGTTATTTTACGGGTATGTGAATAAATTTCGATCCTCTTGACATTTGTCAGTTTTAGTCTTGCGACTATAATGTATTGTATGCCAATATGTTACATGCTATTATGAAGCGAGGCGCTCCTGCCAAGCCTCCTTTTCATTCCTACCTCTTGGCTTTCATCTAATAGGCTAACTTTCTGATAATTAATAAGCAACGACGGATTACGGTTGTCAAGAGGGTCGAAAATCAAAAGACCTTGTCCTGACGACGTAAACAACTCATCTGTTCCT
>FR890582.1 GCA_000435075.1 Bacteroides sp. CAG:770
AAAAAAACCAATATGCGGGCTATTGGATACGCCGCTTCCTCTGCGAGTATCTCGTCACCGTAAAGAACACGTCGGCAAATACCCAAAAAAGCTATCGGGATACCTTCCGTCTCCTTCTTGCGAGGGCATCGGCAAGGTTGCGAAAAAGTGTGGACATCCTTCTCCTTGAAGACCTTTCCCCTCAGCTAATCAAGGAGTTCCTGCTATACTTGGAGGAAGATAGGGGTTGTTCTGCAAGAACGCGGAACCAGCGGCTGGCCGCCGTCTATGCCTTAGCAAAATACGTCGCCATGCAGAGCCCAGAACATGTTGAATGGTGTCGAAATATCAGGGCCGTACCAATCAAGAAGGCATCCAAGAAATTGATAAGCTATCTAGAGAAAGACGAGATGCAGAGACTGTTGGAGCTCCCCAATCGTAAGACTGAACAAGGATGGAGAGACTACGTCCTCCTCCTTTTCCTTTACAACACCGGGGCGAGAGCAGAAGAAGCCTCCGCAATAAGGGCAAGGGACATCTCTGTCCAAAAGGGAAGGAACGGGTTATCTGTAGTGACGATAACCGGAAAGGGGCATAAAACCCGCCACTGTCCTCTATGGAAGAAGACGAGTGATGCTATCGCCACGCTGATACGAGGCAAAAATGATGACACCCCCGTGTTCTGTAACCGACTCGGAGAACAAATCACCCGCTTTGGAGTGTATGAGATGGTTCGCCGATACGCCGAAAATCTTGAGAGTCAGTTCCCGGAACTAAAACAGAAGCGGATATCACCGCATACAATCAGACATACCTGCGCCACCCACTTGCTTCAGTCAGGCGTGGACATCAATACAATACGGGCATGGCTTGGCCATGTGTCCGTCAACACGACCAACATCTACGCCGAAGTAAACATGGGGATGAAGGTGAAGGCACTTCTTGCTTGTGAAACAGTCGTCGGGAAGGGAAAAACCGTAAAATGGAAAGACGACAAAGGGCTGATGGCCTTCTTGGACAGCTTGTAAAACTCGAAAATTATGTTGTGTTCTTGTAGTTAAAAAGACTAATAATCAGCCGTTTGGCTCATTAACACAACATAATTTTCTACGCAGCATAAGAGGTG
>FR890583.1 GCA_000435075.1 Bacteroides sp. CAG:770
CTGCTGAATCCCAATGACTTGGCCAGGCTCTCCATGCAGAAATCGGAAGAAAGGTTATTTCCGTCTGCAATCCAGTCATGAAGCGCATCGTCAATCCTGTCCATTTCTACGCCCTTTTCATCATTGACTTCACGCTTTTTCTTAGGTTGCGTACTTTTGCTGACCCCGTTGTCGGTAATACCGAATAAAAATAATTTCAAACTGTTGGATATAGGTATTCTTAACAGCAACCGTTTCAGTTGTTTTCTAGTATTCAAGGTTTATGGATTTTAGGTGAAAAAGGCCGGAACCGCTCCGATAACGGAACCTTCCGGCCTTGCAATATCTTGTCTCAGAATGGATTACCAACCGAGAACGTAAGCGAAGATAAGAGGTGCTACGATAGTAGCGTCTGACTCTACGATGAACTTCGGAGTCTCTGGTGCGAGCTTGCCCCAAGTGATCTTCTCGTTAGGAACTGCTCCTGAGTATGATCCGTAAGATGTGGTACTGTCTGAAATCTGGCAGAAATATGACCAGAGCGGAGTACCATGCCACTGGAGATCCTGCTCCATCATAGGAACTACACAGATAGGGAAGTCACCTGCGGTACCGCCACCGATCTGGAAGAAACCTACGCCTGCGCCAACAGCATTCTTCTTGTACCAGTCAACGAGGAAGAGCATGGTCTCGATACCATTCTTCACGAGATCCGGAGTGAATTCGCCCTTGATGCAGTGAGCTGCGAAGATGTTACCTGTAGTGCAATCTTCCCATGCAGGGCAGATGATAGGAATGTTCTTCTCGCAAGCTGCAAGTACCCAGCTGTCCTTAGGGTCGATCTCATAATACTTTTCGAGAACGCCGCTTCTGAGGATCTGGTAAATATATTCGTATGGAAGGTATCTCTTTCCTTCAGCCTTTGCCTTGTTCCAAACATCTACAAGAGCACCCTCGAGACGGCGGAAAGCCTCTTCCTCAGGGATACATGTGTCGGTAACACGATTGTAGTGGTTGTTCAGGAGTTCCTGCTCCTGCTCTGCGGTAAGGTTTCTGTAGCCAGGCACTCTGTAATAGTGGGAGTGTGCTACGAGATTCATGATATCCTCTTCGAGGTTGTTTGCTGAACAGCAGACAATAGAGAATTTATCCTGACGGATCATCTCTGCGAGAGAGAGACCGAGCTCGGCTGTACTCATGGCGCCGGCCATGGCCAACATCATCTTGCCACCCTTTGCAAGAAGCTCTTCATAAGCTTTTGCAGCATCAACAAGGCTTGCCGAGTTGAAGTGACGGTAGTTGTGAGTGATGAAATTTGAAATTGGTCCTTTTTCCATTTCCAACTTTAATTTACAGTTATTTTACATCGTGGTGTCCGAAAAGTGAATCCGGTCCTCCGAATTATTGTGCGAAGTTAGGTTTTTTTACGTAATTTTGCAATTTGTGTAAAATATTTGATGGATTTATTTGACTGAATATGCTCGAGTTGAAGGAATTTGAAAAATTCGAAGAACTTCAGACACCGTTTTGGTACTATGACCTGGACCTTCTCCGCCGGACTGCGGATGAAGTGGCCAAGTATTCTCGGAAGTACGGAATCGGTGTCAATTATGCATTGAAAGCAAACGTTGAACCTCGCATTTTACAGATAATCAGTAGTAAAGGCTTCGGCGCAGATTGCGTAAGCGGAAACGAGGTCATCTACGCGGTGGAGCACGGATTCCGTCCGGAAACTGTCGTTTTTGCCGGCGTGGGCAAGACCGACCGAGAAATCTCCCGCGCGATCGATCTGGGAATCGGATGTTTCAACGTCGAGTCGCTGATGGAGCTCGAAGTGATCGATTCCATCGCTTCCGCGAAAGGGGTTCGGGTCAATGTTGCCGTGCGTATCAATCCCGATATCGATGCACACACACATAAGTATGTGACCACCGGCCTGGAGGAGAACAAATTCGGGATATCCAGACATGAGTTCGATGGAGTTATAGAACTTTTGAAGAAATGCAAGTCGGTGGATTTCAGGGGCTTGCATTTTCATGTAGGGTCGCAGATCTTGGATGTTCGACAGGTGTACAGTGAAGAGTGCAGAAGGGCTTCTGAGATAGTGGATTATTTCGAGAGCCGCGGACTTGTGGTCAAGAATATAGACCTCGGCGGTGGTTTGGGCGTGAATTACAAGAACCCGGACAGTGAACCGATACCTGATTTCGGAACATGGTTTTCGACCATCAATGATAATTTGAAGCGCAGGTCCGACCAGAGGGTAATCATAGAACCGGGAAGGTCCATAGTGGCCCAATGCGGTTCGTTGATTTCGCGCGTAGTGTTCGTAAAACATGGTGAACATAAGTCGTTCCTGATTCTGGACGCCGGAATGAATGACCTGATTCGCCCAGCCCTCTACGGCGCCTACCATCATATCGAGAACCTCACTGTCGAGGAACTTAATAACAGCAGTAGTCATAAGACGAGGGCCGGAGCCGCCACGCAGGAAAAGACCCCACCGACGGAAAGTCCTGAGTCTTATACTTTCTATGACGTTACAGGACCCGTATGTGAATCCGACGATGTCTGGGGAACTGACCGCCGACTTCCTGAAAGCCATCGTGGTGATCTTTTGGCAATCAGCAGTGCCGGCGCATACGGCAGCGTCATGAGCAGCAGATATAACCTGAGGGACATAGCCCCCGCGGTTTTCTCTGATGACCTCGTGCCTGTCCCGTCGCCATTATATGCCAACAACTAAATTTGAATAACAATAGTATAGAATATGTTTGAAAATCTGTCAGAAAGACTGGAGAGATCATTCAAGATTCTCAAAGGTGAAGGAAAAATAACCGAGATAAATGTCGCGGAGACTGTCAAGGACATCCGCAAGGCTCTCCTCGATGCCGACGTCAGCTACAAGGTCGCCAAGGAATTCTGCGACCGCGTGAAAGTCAAGGCGATGGGCCAGAACGTGCTTACCGCTGTCAAGCCTCAGCAGATGATGGTCAAGATCGTCCACGATGAGCTGACCGAATTCATGGGAAGCGGTGCGCAGGAGATCAATGTCAAAGGAAATCCTGGCATCATCCTTATCGCCGGTCTCCAGGGTTCAGGTAAGACCACATTCACATCCAAGCTCGCAAATCTCTGCAAGTCCAAGAAAGGCATGAAGGTCCTTCTGGCTGCCTGCGACGTTTACCGTCCTGCTGCCATTGACCAGTTGAAAGTCATGGGTGAGATGGCAGGAGTTCCTGTTTACACCGAGGAAGGAGTGAAGGATCCGGTACAGATTGCCAAGAATGCCGTTGCCAAGGCTAAGGCTGAAGGCATTTCCGTAGTTATCGTCGATACCGCAGGTCGTCTTGCAGTCGATCAGGAGATGATGGATGAGATTGCAGCCATCAAGAAGGCTGTCAGTCCTACCGAGACATTGTTTGTTGTCGATGCCATGACAGGTCAGGACGCTGTCGAGACCGCCAAGGCTTTCAACGATGTTCTTGATTTCGACGGAGTTGTCCTCACCAAGATGGATGGTGATACCCGTGGCGGTGCCGCCCTTTCCATCAAGGCTGTCGTAGGCAAGCCTATCAAGTTTATTTCTTCAGGTGAGAAGATCGATGCCCTCGACGTTTTCCATCCATCTCGTATCGCTGACCGTATCCTCGGCATGGGTGACGTAGTGACCCTCGTTGAGAAGGCTCAGGAACAGTATGATGAGAAGCAGGCTCGTGAACTCAAGAAGAAGTTGGCCAAGAACCAGTTCTCTCTCATGGACTTCTACAATCAGATTCAGCAGATTAAGAAGATGGGCAACATCAAGGATCTCGCGTCCATGATTCCGGGAGTCGGCAAGGCAATCAAGGATGTTGACATTGACAACAGCGCCTTCAAGAGTGTCGAGGCGATCATCTTGTCAATGACACCGTACGAGCGTGACCACGTGGAGGTTATCAATGGCAGCCGACGCAAGCGTATTGCGGACGGCAGCGGCACCACCATCCAGGATGTCAACCGCCTCATCAAGCAGTTCGAGGGTACCCGCAAGCTTATGAAGGGCGCCATGGACGGCTCTCTCGCCTCCAAGCTCCGCAGACGCTAAGCCTGGCCATGTTGAGCAGGTCTGAGGGACAGTCTTGTGGTTTTTCCGTCGGGACAGTCAGGGGTATAGTCTTGTTGTTTTTAGGTAGGGACAGTCAGGGGTACAGTCTTGTTGTTTTTAGGTAGGGACGACCATTTCAGTCTCCTGTCCTGATTCTGCCCTCGGAATGCCGGTCCCGTATTCGGACATGTCGGTATGATTGTCGGGACGACGGTAAGCGTCTCCGGAGTTACGTATTGACGTGCTTTCATCGGTTACGTACTTTTGCTTTCCAAAATCCAAACGTGAGTAAAAATGGAGACAAAAGA
>FR890584.1 GCA_000435075.1 Bacteroides sp. CAG:770
TTTCCAAAATCCAAACGAAAGTAAAAATGGAGACAAAAGAAATGGTCATATCAGCTCAAGCCGCAAAACTATATGAGCGGACATGGGCGCGCTTTAATCAAATGTTAAGTATTATTCCAACGATGACGCTGCGGTCGCTCTGCAGGGACTCCCGCGTCAATTATTGCGGGATGCAGGAATGGATGGCGCAACATGGATATGCCGAACCTGAGCGGGCGGACACAGGCAAAGGACGGGCATCAGATCCGATCGGGACATCGGAGGAGAATCCGACTTTCCTGCAGCTGAATCCGGTTTCGTTGCCGCAGTCCATGGCGCATGATATCCTGCGTCAGGTCAGCATAACGTTCAGTGAGGGGACGGTGCTCACACTTCAGGAATGTTCTCCAGAAGGTGTCGTGTCACTGTTGGACACATATGCGCGCCGCCGGTCGGCTATGGAGGTGACATGTTTGCGCTAGATTCCAATCGCCGGTACTTCATGTGCCAACAGCCGGTCAACATGCGGAAGGGCATCGACGCGCTGTTCAATCTGATACAGAGCGAATCGCCCCTGTCCCCAATGACCGGGGACGTCTTCGTGTTCTTCTCCAGGAACAGGCAGAGCGTGAAACTTCTGCGGTGGGATACCGACGGTTTCCTTCTTTACCAGAAGCGTCTGGAGAAAGGCTCGTTTGAACAGCCGCGGCTCAATCCGTCCACGGGTTACTATGAGTTGTCGTGGGAGACGTTCTCCCTCATCATGTCGGGGATAAGTCTTGATAGTGTCCGTTTCAGGAAGCGCTACCGCACGAGGTTTGCAGGAATGTGAAAGTGTTCCCGAAAAACTTTTTCCCGTCAATGCGAGGGCCGGCAAA
>FR890585.1 GCA_000435075.1 Bacteroides sp. CAG:770
GCATTTGTCGGCAAAGTAGGCTACGGTAGGCAGCCCTTCATGCTCCGCTTTCCGGGCAATGTATTCATCGAGTAGAGAGATGAACTTCTTTACTACCGAATGGTTTATCTCCTCGCGTGTGATAAACTGTCGGTCGTAGAAGCGCAGGCAGTAGTTCAGCAGCAACTCGATGTTTGAAACGATGAGTTCACGCGAATGTCTATCTATAGGATGCTGAAGTTCCTGCTTAATCATTGAGAGTACATCACGGAAGATGTTTACCTCGGCAGCGGATAGATGTAGTGCTTCGTTGCTTGTATAGTCGAAGAACTCATATCGGGAGATGTTTTTGCCAAGCTGGGTGCGGTTGAGCAACTCGGGATGGAAAGCCAATACCGTATATTTGGCAAGCGGTACTCCTGGATTAGGTTCAACCTTAATCGACTGACCTGGAGCAAACGAGGTGACGGTCATCTCGTCAAAATCATATTCTGTTCTGCCGTATGACAATTTGCAGCCCTTGTTTTCCTTTAGGAAGAGGGCATAAAGTCCGTAATGGTGCACAGCCTCCTGTATCGGAGAGGTGTTCTCTACACGTGCAATGCTTACCAGAGGATGAAGCGTTTTCACCCCTATGAAGTCATTGAACTCCTGTATTGTATTAAAGAATATTTCCTTCATAATCCTAAGCCTTTTAAATTTCTAAATTTCTTGGGTGCAAAGATACGCACATT
>FR890586.1 GCA_000435075.1 Bacteroides sp. CAG:770
CTGTAGCGGAATCAAATGTACCCCCCCAGTTAACCAGTGCCAGCATGGTTGGGGCAGACCTTTGGAATGGTCGCAAACGGTTTGACAATGTAACTTTGTGGTAATAAGAATACCACAGGGTTATGGCAAACGTAAAAGCGACAATGACAGACATCAGAGTAATCATCCGCGAGCTCTCACGCGGGACATCACTACGAGAGATGGAACGAAAGCTGCAACTCAGCCGCACATCTCTAAGGAACTATCGAGACCGCGCTGAAGCGACCGGCAGGAGTATGGCTGATCTCCTTTCCTTGAACGATGCTGAGCTGCAGGCAATCATGCAAAAAGGCGATGGACATCGTGGCAGGGACGCAGACAGGTATGCCTTTATGCAAGAGAATGTTGAAGGCTACGCAAAGGACATGAGGCGTAAGCACATGACCTATGACGTTCTGTACGAGGAATATCTTAGGAGCACGGACAACCCTTACGGATATACACAGTTCAAGGCAATCATCCAGGAATACGAAAAGAACCACGACTACAAGTACCATAATGCGTACGAACCAGGCCGAGAGATGCAGTTTGACTTCGCCGGCGACAATCTGTGGATAGTCGATAAAGATACCGGAGAAGCGATACGGGCGATTGTACTGGTGTGTGTCCTGCCGTATTCAATGCTCAGCTATGTGACCGCATTGCCAAGTGCAAAGATGGAATATCTCTTCCAATCGCTTTCAAGGGCCGTCAGATACTTCGGCGGTGTGGCAGAGATCTCAAAGACAGACAACATGCGTCAGTGGATAAAGAAGACTGACCGTTACGAGCCAACTCTGAATGAGGCCGCCAGCCAGTGGTGTCTTCACAACGGTACCGAGCTGGATGAATGCCGCTCCAAAAAGCCACGGGACAAAGGTCCAGCCGAAAGCCTTGTCAATCAGACATACAGGTACTACTACAGCCGTATCTGTCGTGACACATTCTTCTCCTATGATGAGCTCAACAGCAAGTTGGATGAGTTGAACGATATGTTCAACAGCAAGACCCGCAAGAACAAGACATACAGCCGCAGGGAACAGTATGAACGAGAGGAACGTTCCTATATGCTACCGTTGCCTCCAAAGCCATTCCTCCTGAAGTATACCAAGGAAATCACCATCAACTCCACCTATCACTTCCAAGTCGACAAGAACCACTTCTACAGCGTACCTTATCAGCATATAGGCAAGAAAGCCAAGGTTATATACGATGCGGAGAAGGTGGAAGTCTGGATTGGTCTGGACAGAATCGCGGCTCACGACAGGAAGCACTCCGATGGATACACGACAGTTGAATCGCACATGCCCGAGAAGCATATAGCATACAAGCGTTCAAAGGAAATAAATGCCGCCTATCTGCTGTCAAAGGCCAGCCAAGTGGGCCCCCATACGCGTGAATCCATTGATTGTATCCTTAAGTCCGCTTTGTTTGTACAGCAGGCCTACCGTTCCTGCCAAGGTGTCCTTCGCCTGGCCGGAAAATACGGGGCGGAACGTCTTGAGGCGGCCTGCAGAAGAATAGAGCCAAAGACGGCCTCTACATATAAACGCATCGAAGCAATACTTAGGAACAATCTTGACGACACGCCTCCGGCACAAACGGATATGATGCCATACATGCCGAAGAATGACAACGTAAGAGGGGCGTCTGCATATCAATAGGATATCCACGCTGGCACGCAAATAAATACAAACTAATGAACACACAAGAAACAATCCTCCAGTTGGAGGGACTCAAACTCAAGGGTATGGCAGAATGCTACAAGGCCCTTCAGGGCATGCCCGTAAACCAATGGCCAACTTTGGACACATTCATGGCAAGGCTTGCCGAAGCCGAACAGCAGTACCGGAACCGCAAGCGGACTGAGATGTACCTGAAGACCAGCAAACTGCGCTATAACGCCGTTATGGAAGATGTCATCTGCTCGGAGGAGAGGAACCTGAACAAGGAGATGCTGCTCAAGCTTATGGACTGCACCTTCATTGACAGGGCGGAGAATCTACTCATTGACGGCAAGACAGGATGCGGAAAGTCCTTCTTGGCATGTGCTGTCGGAAGGCAGGCATGCTTCATGGGACACAGAGTGGAATACTTTTCCATGAACAAGTTCGTCGAGCGGATAGCTCTCGCCAAACTTGACGGAAGTCTTCTTAAGGTCATCAACCATATCGAGAGAAATGACCTCGTCATCTTTGATGACTTCGGACTGCAACCGCTCGACAACAACTCGCGTCTGGCCCTGCTGCAGATACTTGAGGACTGCTATCAGAGGAAATCAGTGATCGTGACATCACAGCTTCCTGTCTCAAAATGGTATGACTACATCAATGAACCAACCTTGGCTGACGCCATCATGGATCGCCTCACCGCTAACGCAGTTCGGATCGAACTCAAAGGTGACTCAATGAGAAGGAAAAATCAAAAAAAATAATAACTTTGCCGAACCGAAAGCGACCATATCCGAAGTGGTACATTTGAAAACGCTACAGAAGGTACATTTAATATGATATAGTCATATAAGATTCAAGAGACCTACATAGAAGTCTTCTGATATGACATGCAAGTCCAACAGGT
>FR890587.1 GCA_000435075.1 Bacteroides sp. CAG:770
CGTTCAGCAGGAACGTAACGGCTTAGCTGCCAGATGTTTCTCAATGTCCAATAAGGATAGTAGTTCTGCCAGTCGGTGTATCTGTTCTCCAAAAAGATGTTGCCGTATTCATTGAGAAAATGATAGCCTCCGCGGCGTCCGGCAGTCACATCGAGGTTGAAGACCACTTCATTGCCCGTCTCCGCCAGTACGGTATCGAAGAATTTCCGCAGGTTCGTCTCCGCTTGCTTGGTCGGAATGGAGAGGCCGTCGATCTTGAACACCTTGATTCCGTACTCATCATATAGTTTCACAACAGCATCGGCATCCTTGCGCCAGTCTGCGAAGTCATTCTGGATGCTGGGATTGAACCAAAGTCCGATTTCGATACCCAGTTCCCGGGCCTTGTCCATGACGGGCTTCAGGCCGCGAGGATATTTTTCCCGCGAAGGGGTCCAGTAGAGAGGATTGTCCCAGATATTCTTGAAAGAGCCTTTGGCGAGTGCGGAATTGGGGCTTTTGCCTTCCTGCCATCCGTCATCTATCTGGAAATGAGTCACTCCCAGACGGGCGGCCTTTTCCAGTTCGGCGATACAGAACTGTTCATTGACCTTGGAATCCTGGCTTCTGTCGCCCCAGGTATTCATCATTATCATTTCGTCACGGTCGGCATGGTGCTCACGGATATGCTTCTGGTAATTCCTAAGGGCAAGGAGCGGCGACAGTCCGCCTTCCCCGAACACGCCCGTCACGCAGGAATACAGGCGCACCATGTCATCGACGACTGCATCTTCGTCGGAAATGCCGATTCCCGCTACGGTGAATTTCCCTGACTCGCAGATGAAATCCGCATCGGGACTGCCCAGCTGCACTGCAGAGCATGGAGCTTCCTTCAATATGAAAAAGCCGTTCTCATCGCGGGCGTCGCGGGCGAAAAGGAGATTTCCCCTGTAGCCGGTCTTGCGGTACGGTATGAATGAATGTTCCGCGACCAGATTGTTGTTCCAATCCGTAACGTCGAAGAATTCCACCACCTTTACCTGCCAATGCATTCCTCCCGGGCAGAATCTTTCCAGATACCTGGCCTTGTTTTCCTGGCCCCGGCGCATATCCGATACTGATTCTATATTCTTGTTGTCCGCCACATTGCCGGCCGACTGTTCTTTTCCGGCAGAGATTCCGCCGACATAATTGTCACAAGCGATGGCCGGACAGCCTTCATAGACCCTGAACACCCTGCGCACACGGATATCATCCATGGAAAAAGTGACTTCCGCTTCCAGATGTTCCGGACGTATGCCGTCGGACTTCACTTCACGCACTGTCAGTTTGCCGTCAGCGGCTGCCCCGGAAGACTGTCCCACGGCCAAAGCTGGATCCACGGTATTGCTGACGAAGACGCGCCCCGTAGTCTTGTCCTTCACATAGGCATTGGTCAAATTCCCGCCGTTCCAACGGAACGCGCGTTCAATCAACGCATTGCCGACAAAGAGCGTATCGCATGAGAGGCGGGCGTAGCCCTTGTCCGACGCCGGTGCATTCTTCAACAGCTTGTTCGGAAGGTTGAAGTTCTGATCCGACAGCGGCACATCAGTCCTGCCTGCGCCGGCCTCCATCATTCGCTTGAGTTCAGGCAGATGGCGATGATAAACCCCGCGCGGAAGACAGCCGTTCTTTATACATAGCGCCGCGGCCATGCCCACGACCTCGCCCATCATTCCGGTAGTTCTCATGACACGCACAGTTCCCAATGCCACATGAGTGCAGCTGATATCCCGTCCGGCCATGAAAAGGTTCCCGATGTTACGCGAATAAAGGCAGCGGTATGGAACCGCATAAGGATGAATCCAGTCATGCACGGTCGCGGATTTGAATTCATTGCCCGGAAATTTCTCCGAGTTTTTCGGATCGGGGAAATGCAGGTCAACGCTCCAAGTAGTGGTAAATGACGCATCTTCATACTGAATGTCCCTGTCAATGTCATTCTGAGAAAGGACATGATCGCCCAGAAGTCTCCTGGACTCTCTTTTCCCGGCGATATAAGCCACCCAGTCCAGGCTTCTGTCAGCATAAGCGGCATCGCCCGAATGGTTCTTTAGCCAGCTCCAATTCGAATATATCACCAGCAGCCCGTAATCGCGGACTCGCTCGGCGTCTGCAATCTGGTCCCGGTTCATGCCTGTTTCCCAGGTCCACTCGCCCATCGTCACCTTCTCGCAATTCGAAGCATTGAACTCCACTCCATAGGAAAACTCAGGGAAGACTGTCTTCTGCGGGCATTTCCTGGAATACCACTGGACAGAAGCGCCCATGACCATATCATCAGCTTTCACAGGCGCGGACCGTTCGCCATATTCGTCGCGAGACTCCCGGCCCATCGTCCAGTCGGCACCCGCCAGAAAACCGACAGTGCCGTCACCGGTGCAATCCGCGAAAAGCCTTCCATGCAGACGGACATTCTCTCCGGTTTCGATATGCACAGCCGTAACAGACTCTATCTCAGATGCTTCCGTATCCACAGCAATCACATGATAAGGAGCATACAGGTCAATGTTTTCCTCCGCATCTATGAACGCCTGCTTTTTCCAATCCTGATAGTTCTCGGCCGGACGCGCATTGCCTTTCTCCGTATGCCCGAATTCCCGGATCATCCTTCCCAGCCCCTTATACGGTTCCATCTCCACGTAACCGCCGAGGTGCACGCGGATCTCCGAACTGTTGTTGCCGCCCAGAACCGGCCGGTCATTCACGAGAGCAACCTTCAACCCGTTCCTCGCTGCTGCCGCAGCCGCGCACATGCCGGCAATACCGCCTCCGGCAACCACGAGGTCATAATTTTTGTCAATGCTTTCGCACTTGGTACTCCTGAGCGTCTGAACGTCAGCCTGTTCCGGGGCGCCGCCACGTGTAAGCAACACGGCATCGCATCTGCCGTCGAATCCCGTCATGTCATGCAGACGTATCTCCGTGCTGCCGCCTTTTACGGTCACCGCGCCGGCATACTGCCATTCCCATGAATGGCCGGTCACGCCCAAATCATTCGGAAGGGTCTTCCCTCCTACCGCCACACGGAATGCACCCGGGCCTTTGCCCGAATGCCAAGGAGAGGTCCAGTTGTATGTGCGGACCCAGACATGCCACTCCCCTTTTTTCAGGTCAATGTCCGTGCAGGCATCTTCGACAGGCACGCCCATGCCATGAGCCAGAAGATATGGCGACCCCATCTGGTCCATAAACTGCTGGTCGACTTTCCAGCCTCCTTTTTCCGTGAAGCTCTCCGCCTCGACCAGAACGTCCCGTCCTTCGCATGTGAAGACGGACAACGATACCGACAGCAATGCTGCCAAAAACAAATGAAGAAAAATTCTATTTCGCATCCGGATTCATTTTAAAATCTGTCGGTGACTGCCCGAAATGACGTTTGAAGCAGACACTGAAATACTTAGGGTTGGCAAAGCCTGTCATTGTGGATATTTCCGCGACAGTGTAGTCGGACTCGGAGAGGAGCTGGCTCGCCCGTTTCAGACGGATATCCAGGATAAATTCCTTTATGGACATTCCCGTAAGGTCATTGAGTTTCTGATAAAGACGGGTACGGCCTATCGCCATGTCCGAAACGAAATCATCCACGCCGTACTCCTCGTTTTCCAAATTCTCCTCAATGAAGCCCACCGCCTTTTTCAGCAGTTCTTCGTCCACGGAAGAAATGGCGATATGAGACGGCTCAGCCACGAACTTCTTGCTGTACAGTTCTTTGAGACTGTTCTGATTCTTTATGAAGTTCGATATCTGCTTGTGCAGGTAATCTATGTCCACCGGTTTGCTGATAAAGACATTGGCCTCGCATTCAAGCGCTTCTATTCCCGCTTTATGGTTTTCACCGAGAGCGGAAAGGGCGATGATAGGAATATGGGAAGTCTTGATATTGGAACGGATACGACGGCAGACTTCGAATCCGTCGACCTCCGGCATCGCAAGGTCAGTTATGACCAACTGCGGCATGACCTTTTCCACCTTGGCAAGTCCGTCCCGTCCGTTGATTGCCGTATAGACATTGTAATAAGGAGAGAGCCTCTGCTCCAGATAGTTGCGCAGCTGGGCATCGTCTTCCATGACCAGAATGTCATAAGTCTTCCTTTCCTTCCGGCCCGAGGTCTTCTCATTCGCGTCGAGGTCGGAAATCATGTTGTCAATCTCCGCCGCAGCATAATCATAAGCCTTTCCTTCCCCGGCCGAATCCCCGGCCGTCACATCCTGGCACGGAACGAAAGGAAGCAGCACGACAAACGATACCGTGGAATCAGTAGAACGGACAGAGATGCTGCCCTTCATATCTTTCACAAGTTCCTTCACTATCGCCAGGCCCAGACCTGTATGGGTACCGAATCCGGTCTTCACCGGACCATGGTTGTTGAACGGTTCGAAAAGAGTGCCGACCTCATCTTCAGGAATGCCTTTCCCGCTGTTGGTGACCACGAAAGACAGCCATTCAGCATCGGCAGGTGCGCCCGAATCAGGAATTTCCTCCTGTGCGGCACGGCCCACCCGGACGCTCACATATCCGTTCTCCGTCGTGTATTTGATGGCGTTCGAGAACAAATTGGTAAACACTTTCTCGATTACGTCATAGTCGAACCGGGTGTCGAAACTTTCCATCTGCGAGATGAATTCGGTCTCTATATGATGTTTGCCGGCATAGAACTCGAAAAGCGAGAAAATATTTTCCACGAACTTGATGATGTCTCCCGGCTTGCAGTCCAGCGGCATCTTCAGGGTCTCTATCTGCCTGAATTTCAGCAATTGGCTGATCATGTGCTGGATACGGACCACATTCTTGCTTATGAGTTCCACATAGCTCCTGTACGGCGCATCCATCGGAATCAGGCTGTCCAGCTGCTTCAGAGGGTCGATGACAAGAGTCAGCGGAGTCTTCAGATCGTGGGAGATGCTGGTAAAGAAATTGATTCTCGCCTGTGTCAGTTCATTGAGGTCCTTCTCCCTCTCCTTTTCCAGTTCCAGCTGCTGCTCCAACATCTTTCTCCTGGTCATGTACGCCCACACATAATATGCGGACAAGATGATGAGCAGAAGATAAACGGCATACGCAAACGGTGAAAGCAGCGGATATGGCTTGACCTTGAAAGACAACGAACTGACATGGTCTCCCCAGACGCCGTCATTGTTGGCCGCCTTCATCTGGAAGGTATATTTTCCCGGAGGGACATTCACAAAACGGACATGTTGCTGGTTCTTGGGCAGTACGGTCCAGGCATCTGAAATGCCGAGCATCCTGTAGGCATAGGTATTCCTGTCCCGCTCCAGATAGCTGTTGCAGGAGAATCCTATGTCGAAATTCGACTGTTTGCTGGACAGCTTGATCACGCTGCCGCGCCCTGACTGCCCGTCCAACGTAGCTACGGTCTGTCGCAGCGGATATCCTTCCTCTCCAGGGACAACCAGATGTCCGTTCACGCTAAGTCCCGTGAAATAGACACGTGGTTTCTGAGGATTGGTATGGAAACGCCTCGGATTGAACATTATGAATCCATTGGTCCCGCCGAACAGCAGTTCCCCGTCCGAGCCGGAATAGCAGGAACGCACATAATACGCTCCGCACCTGTTGGGAATATCTATTCCGGCCCGCCTTATCTCCCCATCTTTCTGGCTGTAGCAGAACAGGCCGGCGTCGGTACTCATCCACAAATCGCCGGAAGACGTGTCTTCCAGGATACCGAAAACCATGCGGTTCACGAAATCGCCGTCCGTATTGGAATTGAAATTCGTATATGTACCGTCAGGCGCCAGCCGGTTCACACCGCCACCGCGGGTGCCGAACCATACGCCCGAAGACATTGTCCTGCAGAAACAGCTGATGTTGTTCGCCGAATGCGGATAGTTCTCAAGATAATGCCTACGTATCAATTTTCTCGCGGCAGGATCCAGGACATATACGCCGTCATGGGTCATGAGCCAGAGATAACCGGAAGCATCGTGGTACAATGTCTCCACTCTCAGCCTTATCTTATGCCCCGCGTCATCATGAAAAATCACGTTTTCCACCTTTCCGGTCCTGCGGTCCCAGAACATCAGTTCCGCATCAGGATCGGTAAGCCAGAATCCTTCATCCCCCTCCGGTTCGAAGTCATATACAGAGAGAAGCTGACGCGTACCGGCATTGTAAACAGGCAAAGTCGTGACCTTGCCGGTATTCATGTCAATGGTGCTGATACCGCCATTGAAAGCTGCCGCATACATCAGGTTCCCATACGGGCGCAATCGCTTTATCATGTTGGAAGGCAGCGACTTGTCACCGCCAGTTCCCTGCTTCCACCTGGAGAATGAATTGTCCGCCCTGTTCCATCTGAACAGGCCTCCGCCTTCGGTCCCGATCCATATGTTCCCCTTGGCATCTTCCGCATACGTGCTGACAATCGGGAAGTTAAGGCCTCCCGGTGTAGGCTCCACATATCGGATTTCACTGTCATTGAACGTCAGATAAGCAAGCTTTCCGCCATACGTACCTATCCAAACGCCGCCGTCCGGGTCGGGATATATCGACCATACCGAATTGTTCGGCAGGGAATAGTTGTCCAGCAGGTCCGATGTCAGCAATTTGGTTTCGCCGGATGTTATATCCGTAAGCAGCAATCCCGACTGCGTAGCTGCCCACACTACGCCGTTGGAATCGATATACAGTTCTTTCGCATTGCTGGAATGTCCATATTCTTCCGGCAAATTGAATGTACCTTCGAGCTGGCCGGCCTTGTCGAGCACATATAGTCCGTCGTTGCGCGTCAGCACATATACGTGAGACGAATCTTCTCTGACGTCGCATACTACGGCATTGTCGTCATCCAGAACGGCAAAGTTCTCATACTCACCGTTTTCGATACGCAGCAACCTATTATACGCCCCCACATAGACATGGCCGGAAGAACACGACAGATGAAGCGTGAACGGTGTCACCCTCACGGTATCCGGCAACGGATATTTTCCTGTCGTCCTGCCATCTTCGAAACGGACGACCTCGTCATTCAGTATCAGCCATAATCCTTCACGCGCGTCAGCCTCCATCGCCCCCACGTCACCCTCCAGCACAAGTTCAAACTTCTGCTGCATATAGTCGAACATATACAGTCCGGCACTTGTCGCCGCATAAATGGTATTGTTCCTGTCCGACACCAGTTTCCTGTAATCGACAGGCGCCTGATGCGGCCCGATGACGGACATGTTCTTGAACGTATGTCCGTTGTACATGAACAATGCGTCAGTACCGCTGAACCATATCCTGCCGACGCTATCTTTCACGATGCTGTTTATACCTCCGTAATAGGAAGTTTCCGGCATCTGATGAAAGCGGTAGTTCTTCGTGTCGACAGCGTATGAGGCGACAGACACCAACGCCGATAATATGATGACAATCAATCTCATGCCAATATGCGTTTTTAAGGGTCACATGAACAAAGATAATGAAATCTATTCGTACAAAGACTGCAATTCCTCAATATCTACGACCGTGCGAGGCGCAAAACCGTCGCTGCGCACATATTTGTCAATGCTGCGGAGCAACTGCCGTGCGGCAGGTCTCTTGTCAATGTCCTTTTCAGCGTCCATCGCCAGGACCAGCAGTTTTCCTCCACAGACAGAAGCCTCGAACCCGATGCCGAGTTTCCTGTTGCTGTCGAAGCTGTCAATCACCTGGATGAACGGAACTATTCCTGACGGGAAGTCCTGAAGTTCCATGACTTTGGCATATTCCAGGATGTCCCACCACTGCCAGTCAGTATGGTACGACGTAGGAAAATCTGCAAACATGCCCATGTCATCGTGCATGAGACAGCCCATCGTCATAGGAGGCCATGCAAACATGATCGGATTCCAGAAATGGTTATGGAACACCGACTTGCGGCCTTTGGTTTTCGACGGTTCAGGCATCCACACCACTTTTCCTCCCGCAGAAAGCCGGGCTTGAGCGGTACTGTCCAAATCCTTGGTGTACAAGACATTGTCATCAGACGAAGGCATCGCGGCACGGGGATACACCCAGATTTTCCAGCTATTTGTCAATGTTTTTCCGGCATTGACCGTCAATGTCAGCTCGCGCGCAGCGGAGACATTGAGCCGCGTCAGCGGAATCTCGATCTTGCCGGCAGCGGACACCTCGTATGAAGGAAAATCATGCTTGCCGGCATTGCCGTGGGCCAGGATTGTTCCGTCCTCGTCTGAAACAGTCCACTTCACATCGGCTTTCCTGAACGGGCGGTCGCTGTAATTGTAGACCTCAACACGCGCGCTGAACACTTCATCATTGAAACAAGTGCTCTTTTCATATCTCAGGAGCACCACGGACGGTGCGCAGAAGGACCGCCATTGTTCAGGGGAAACCAGCCCCTTGGAATCCCAGAACGGATCCAGAATTCCTACCGGCGCATAGCCCTGTCCCGTAAAATCATTCAATGACAGCAGCTGGAATCCCGCCGACAGCGAAGAACGGAGCAATGCTTCCATCACAGCCTTGTATTCCAATACGGTCAATGCTCCCGAGGCCCGGAAAAAGTCCTTGGCCTGCCCCAGCATACCGTTGTCTTTCAGCATATTGCGCCACAGTTCCAGATTGCGTGCACGAACCGGCCCGTCGAATTTCGGAATCTCGTCGAAATCAGGATACATGCATCTCTGGCCTGATTCATGGGAGATTACGGGGACGTCCACATCCGATGCCACGTTCACGTCCCAATCGGTTCCCGGGCGTCCTTCATAAACCTTGGCAGCCCCTTTGGGAGTATCTTGTGAGATGTAATATTGATCCGACGGAATCCTGGTCCTCGCCGTAGAACCGCTGTACAGATGCCTGGAATCAAGTTTTTCCGCAGTGGAGGTCAATTCCTCGATGAAATCGAAATTGCCCTGGATCTCATTGCCGTTGCAGTAGAGCAGGAACGACGGATGATTTCCGTATTCTTTCAGGATGGCCCTGATTTCCCTCCTGAAGAAGTCATAACGCCTCTCATCAGGCAACGCATCCTTTCCCCACATCGGCATTTCTATCTCAAGATATACGCCCGCCTTGTCGGCCGCACGGAAGGCTGCATCCGGAGGGCACCATGAATGGAAACGCATGTGGTTCATGCCATAAGACTTGACTATACCCATTATCCTTTCCCAAGGAGCATCTTCGACAGGAGCATGGCCGATTTTCGGGAACACGGCATTTTCGACGGTTCCGCGCAGATGGACACGATGGCCGTTGACCATTATATGATGGGCATCTCTTCCGACGGAACGCATGCCGAAGGTGGTTTTCACGACATGTGCCGATGAGGAATCATTGACCGGACACAGAGTACATTCCACAGTGTAAAGATCAGGATGGAACTCATCCCACAGGAATACCTTTTCCCCGTCAGGAGCAAGGGCAATTTCCTTCTCCGCTACCAAAAGGGAGTCGGAGACATGCAAAGGCAGACTGCTCGTGACAACCCGTCCGTCAGGACATGTGACACGGAACCGGGCCACAGCTTCGCATGGCTTTCCGGTCATGCAGGACACCGCCAACCTCGCATTGACACTGCCGGACTGCAATTGCGGATACAACTGAAGGTCCTCAATGCCAAGCGGTTCCAAAGCCATGAGCTTTATCTCGCCGAGGATTCCGTTCCAGTTTATTTGTGTAAACTCGGTGTGGGCGTGATCCCATTTGTGGGTGTCATATTGGAATCTGTTGTCGATGCAGATGGTGATACGATGCGTCTTTCCCGGCGTCAAGAACGGCGTCAGGTCATGCCTGTGAGGTACGCTTATGTAATCGCAACGGCTGACTTCCTTGGTATCGACCCACACCGAGCTGAGCCAATGGGTGCGTTCCAGATACAGCACGATACGTTTTCCGGCCCATGACGCAGGAATTTCGATATCACGCTGATACCATGCCGGAGCCATATATTCATACAGACGGGTGAGCCTGTCCACATAAGAATATGGATTCTCATAACCTATCTTGTAATCATCGGTAATGCCGGGAAGAGTGATGACAGACTGAAGCTTGTGATTGTATCGCGGAGACAGAGAACCCCGGCGGAAATCCATGACATCTGTCTGGAATCTCCACTCTCCGCTCAAATCCATCACTTTCTGCGCAGATATGTCATTGGCACACAATGACATAATCCCGGCGACAATCGCGAGGACAGAGTATTTTATGTTCATTCGTTATTTTGCCGACGGCGCTGTCTGAAAATCTTTCATTATAGTGACCTTGTACGGATGGCGCACGGCCTCA
>FR890588.1 GCA_000435075.1 Bacteroides sp. CAG:770
TTTAACGGGGAATTTCAGCGCGGAGATGCTTCGCACCATCTTGGGCAATGTTTAGCCTGAACGAGAGTCTCCGATATTGGCTCTGGTCGGAGCCGACCGATATGTGTAAGAGCTTTTACACCCTCAGCGGATGAGGCCAAAATTTTGGGTCACTTCGAGGATAAAAATACTGGTAAAAATGCTTAAAAGCAGTAGAAAATCTTGCTTATTAAAATATCATTTTATACTTTTGGGTCTTAATATAAAATGTCATTTTAATATTTATGATTAACAAAGCTCTACTGAAGCAAATCCTTCTCGACAATCGTCGAGAAATTGAAAGCTATAAGATTGTCCACAGGGACATTGTTACGGAGGGTTTCAACTGTTATGTTTTCGTAGGTGTACGCAGGGCTGGCAAGTCTTTCGTGCTTTACGAAAAGATGCAGCAATTATTGCGTGATGGACATGGTTGGGACGAAATGCTCTATCTGAGTTTTGAGGACGAACGACTGGTTGGCTTTACCTATGAAGATTTCAATGCCATTCTGGAATGTCACATAGAAATGACCGGCAAGGATAATCCGATGCTGTTCCTTGATGAAATTCACAACATTGATGGTTGGGAGAAGTTTGCTCGCCGTATGGCTGACAGCAAACGTACTGTTTGGATTACAGGTTCAAATGCAAAGATGCTCTCTAAGGAAATAATGACTACACTTGGTGGCCGTTACATCCCAGTAGAAGTTTACCCTTACAGTTTCAAAGAGTTCCTTCGCTCACGTGACATTCCATACGATGAAGAAACTTTGATGAGTACCACTGGCAAGTCTCTGTTCCTGCGTGAATATGCGGAATACTTGAACTGGGGTGGATTGCCAGAAAGCGTACACCTTCCTGTAAAGCGAAGCTATCTGAGCAGTGTATATCAGAAAATATACCTGGGAGATATTTGTGCAAGAAACAAGATAAGCAACCCCAACCTCTTGCGCTTGATGATCAAGAAGATGGCAGAAAGCGTAAAACAGCCGCTCTCCTACTCCAGAGTCACCAAAATCCTGTCAAGTGTTGGAGGAAAGATTACCATACCTACTACAAGCAGCTATATTGAATACTGCGAGGACGCATGGCTCTTGCTCAGATTGCACAACATCAGTGCAGCCCTTGCTGAACGTGAGACGAACAGCAAGTACTATTTCATAGACAATGGTTTGTTGAGTCTTCTCTTGGTTGATCCAACAACGACTTTGCTGGAGAACCTTGTCGCTCTTTCGCTTTTCCGCAAATACGGAAATGACAAGGACAATGAGCGAGTTTTCTTCTATAACCAGAACGTGGAGGTTGACTTCTACGTCCCTGACGATGAACTTGCCATACAGGTTTCTTACTCCATTGAGGGATCAGACGCTACTGAGAAACGAGAGGTCGAAGCCCTGCAGAAGTTGCCGAAAGCTTTGTCTTGCAAGCGAAGAATCATCATCACATACGATGAAGAAAGAACCATTGAAGATGAATATGGAATGATTGAGGTTATTCCATGTTGGAAATGGCTGATTTACGGTTTCCGGTCGAAATGACCGGAAACCGATATAAAATTGAAATTTTGATGAGTCGGATGCGGAAATTGAAGGG
>FR890589.1 GCA_000435075.1 Bacteroides sp. CAG:770
ATTAGAACGGCGGAAGGGAATCTAACTTTCCGCCGTTCAGTTTATTCAAGGCATTTCGCTAAATTCGGATTTGATGAAATCGAGGACACAATCGGCTCAAAATAACTTCATCAAGTCCATCGACATGAATTCTTCGGCCTTGATGCCGCCGTCACCGACAATAAATGACGATGTCGGCTTGAAAAGCTCGCGGAACTTGTCCAAACCTTCAGTACGTTTCTCCGCATTGCCCTTGACCTCAATTGCCACCAATGAATTCTTCTTGCGAAGTATGAAATCCACCTCGTCATTGCGCTCGCGCCAATAGAACACGTCGAAGCGGTGGACAAACGCCTGACTGACAAGATAGGCTCCAACCCCAGACTCAAATATGCGTCCCCACGACTTTCTGTCGAGGACAGCCTGATTGAATGGCATCGGGCTGTATACCGTCTTCAATGCATTGTTATACACCTGAAGTTTAGGAATGCTGGCTCGGCGTCTTGCCATGTCGATGCTGTATTTCTGAAGACCGCACAGAAGACCGCTTTCAGCCAGAAGATCCAGATATCCGGAAAGGGTCGATGTGTTTCCGGCATCCTGGAGTGAGCCGAGCATCTTGTTCAAAGACAGAAGTTCTCCGGAATAGGCCGCACCAAGTTCAAATGTCTGACGAAGAAGAGCAGGTTTCCCGATAGGCGTGTCCATCAGTATGTCCTTGTTTATAGTTGCGTCTATTATGGACGATTGAATATACTGCTGGAAACGGTCTTCATCACCAACCAGAGGTGCTGCACCAGGATACCCTCCATAAAATATGTACTGGTCAAGAGACCATCCGAAACAGTCCCTCATCTCGACATAGCTCCAATGGCCCATCCTTATCTCCTCAAAGCGTCCTGCCAATGATTCGGAAAGACCTTTCTCAAGCCGCACACGGCTGCTTCCAAGAAGCAACACCTTAATGTTCCTGTCATTGAAAGTGTCGTCGTCCCATTCCTTCTTTACGACCTCGCTCCAGTTCGAAACTTTCTGAATCTCGTCGATTACAAGGATTGCGCTTTCCCAGTTGTTGCTCCTTTTAAGGCTTCGGACAGCTTCCCAGCAGTCTGAAACCCAAGCAGTGTTTGATGCCGGAACATTGTCTGCCGAATAAAACAAATATGGCAAGTCCAGATCTTTCAGGACCTGCTTCACGACGGTTGATTTCCCTATCTGACGGGCGCCCATCACGACTTGAATGAATTTTCTTGGTTCTTCAAGACGATTCTTAATTATCTGGTATTCAGCTCTTTTATACATTGTTTTACATTTTACGCAGTGTGTTGCGAATATTTACGCAATGCAAATATAAAAAATTATCGGTTTATAGCAAACATCTTTGTTTTGCAGAAGATTAGGCTGTCATCTGCGTAACGCACGAAAGGATGACCGCGGCGTTCCAGTTCCTTGTCCAGTTCGTTGAGCACAATGTTGCTCAACAGCGGACTGAGCGGGCCGCCTTGTGGCGTTCCCTCCGTTGTCGGCTGATATACTCCGTTAACCATCACGCCAGCATAAAGGTATTTGTGTATCAGGCTTA
>FR890590.1 GCA_000435075.1 Bacteroides sp. CAG:770
TAGGTCTCTTCCAACTTTTCCATATGCACATACGTATCCGCCTGCGCAACCATTGGTCAATGGTTGCCAGTGATGTTTTCGCATCTGCATATTTGAAGTATGATACCCATCCGCGTATGACTTGGTGTAGCGCGACCTTCCTGCGTTCATATCCCATCCCGTTGCTCCTGCCCGTCAGCATCTTGAGCTTTGCCTTCAGTTTGAGCAGACTCTTGGGATGGACACGCAACCTTCAGCCCTCTCCAGTCTTGTAGAAGGTATGTCCCAGGTACTTCATCCCGCGGACATTGCCGACTTCCGTCTTGTCGAGGTTTACTTTCAGGTGGAGTTTCTTCTCGATGAACTTGGTCAGTCCTTCGCATACGCGCTCCGCACCCCTCTTGCTTTTGCAGAAGATTAGGCTGTCATCTGCGTAACGTACGAACGGATGACCACGGCGTTCCAGTTCCTTGTCCAGTTCGTTGAGCACAATGTTGCTCAACAGTGGACTGAGAGGGCCGCCTTGCGGCGTTCCTTCCGTTGTCGGCTGATATACTCCGTTGACCATCACGCCAGCATAAAGGTATTTGTGTATCAGGCTTA
>FR890591.1 GCA_000435075.1 Bacteroides sp. CAG:770
TGGACGGGCAGGTACATGCGGCTGAGAATCCTGCGGCTGGTCAGAAAGTCGAAGAGTTTGCCGTGGCTGAAGATGCTGCCATGGCTGCAAAAGTCGAAGAGTCTGCAGGGGCTGTTGTTGCAGAAACTGGAGCCGCAGCCGCGTCCGGGAGTGAGATGCCGGCGGCAGGGCAGGGTAATGCGGATAAGGGTTCAAGTGCATCGGCTTCACCTGTGGCCAAACCTTCGTCTGGCAAGTCCGACAAGGTCATCAAGACCATGTCAGGCCGTTTTTCCAAGAAGAAACCGAACTGGCGGAAGGTGCTGAAGTGGTCCTGCATAGGCGCCGTTTTACTGGCATTGACAATGCTGCTCGCGTTTATCGCCCTTGCGCACATCGCGCCTGATTTCATTGACAGTATTCTCTACTCTCCCGACGAGCTCCGCATCATCAATTACTAGTGCGGCGATTTTCGTAACCGCACAGACGCTTTCGACGCGCCAGGAAGGCAGTAACCGAGGAGACGCTTACACTGTATGAGCGGGACGGTGCCACGGGCGTCTTTGTAAATTATTGATAATCAATAGGTGTTTATAAGTGGCGTGGAATTGCGGCCTTTTTTTGGTCGAAATTCCACGCCCTAAAATTCAAATATTTGATTTTCAGCTTATTACAAAATCAAGTGTGGCGTCGTCCCGCCACGGAGCGGCACTGGGTCAGAACTGTCACTGTTTCGCCGTCAACATCGTCCCGCCGCGGTTAACTATCTCACCCTCAGTGTCATGCCGGCCTTGATTGTGTCAGGCGCCAGATCCATGACAGCCCTCTCCTCGCCGGCCATACAGAAACCGCACTTGTCGCGGACACCGGCAGCCTCACCGGCACACACGGCACATCTGGTACCGTCAGTAAAAATGAAATTGCTGATCCTGCAGACCTTCTTGAAATTCAGGTCACGCATGTGGTGGAGAACGGAAAGGACGGCGAACATAAACGAAAAGGTCCCGCCTGCAGAACACAGGCGGAACCCTATCATATGTGCTCATATTTATTTGGATTATCCCGCGAAGGTACAGACTTTTTACTGAATTACATAAATCGCCCGTTTTTTACACCATTTGTTCAAATTTTCTTAGATGGTAAAAATAATGACGTTATTTGTCACCGTTTTTCTATGGCTTTGTATTTCCATGATTAATGTCAGAACGATGACAAAACCCAGTACGTTTTGTCCGGAAAATGGTGGGTATTTACGGACAAGTT
>FR890592.1 GCA_000435075.1 Bacteroides sp. CAG:770
AGTAGGAAGAAAACTACTTCGTTTTCCTCCTACTCGATTGCAGGACAGTGTCTTAGAGATTCGCGGTAGTTGCGGCTGCACGTGCGGCAGCTTCGGCAAAGTCCTCACCATTTGAAGCATAGATGACTCCACGTGAAGAATTGATCAGAAGGCCGCCTTTTGCATTGGCACCATGAGCGATTACCTCCTCGGCAGAACCGCCCTGTGCACCGACACCAGGAACCAGGAAGAAATTGTCAGGACAGAACTTACGGATCTCGGCAAGCTTGTCAGCCTTGGTGGCTCCCACTACGAACATCATATTCTCCGGAGTGGAAATGGACATCATCTTTTCCATAACTACCTGATAGAGAGGCTTTCCATCCTGCTCGGCCAATTGGAAGTCAGCAGAAGACTTGTTGGAAGAAAGAGCAACCACAATAGCGAATTTGCCCTTGTACTCCAGGAACGGAGTCACGGTCTCGCTACCCATATAAGGAGAAATGGTGACAGCGTCGAAATCCATGGTCTCGAAGAAGGTCTTTGCGTACATCTTGGCTGTGTTTCCGATATCGCCGCGTTTTGCGTCAGCGATGAGGAACTGCTCAGGATAATTCGAACGGAGATAGTCCACTGTCTTTTCGAGGGCCAGCATTCCGTCACGTCCGTAGCACTCGTAGAAGGCCAGGTTCGGCTTGTAAGCCACGCAATGCGCTGCCGTAGCATCGATTATGGCCTTGTTGAACTCATACAGTGAACGTGCAGTGCCATTGACAAGTTCCCCCTTGACGGCTGTGGCACCCTCTGTCGCCAATCTCTTGATATGCTCAGGCATTTTGTTGAAATCAGTGTCCAGACCCACGCAGAGCATGGATTTCTTGGCCTGAATCTGAGCGTAAAGTTCTGTTGTTGTCATATATTTTATTATTTCAGATAATCTTCGAAATAAAGTGTAACCTTGTCCATGAGATGAATCCTGTCACGTCCGAAGACATTGTGTTCAGCGCATGGGTAAGGGAAGTAATCCACCTGAATCTGGTTCTTGATGCATTCGCGGATGAAATTCAGGCTGTGCTGCCAGAGAACGGTATTGTCGATGACACCCTGACAGATGAGAAGTTTGCCCTTCAGGTCCTTGGCCTTGTTGATGAGGCTTGTTGCTGCATAGCCCTCAGGATTGCTCTCCATGGTATCCATATAGCGCTCTCCGTACATGATTTCGTACCATTTCCAGTCGATTACAGGACCGCCTGCGACTCCGACCTTGAAGATTTCAGGATAGGTGGTCATGAGCGAAATGGTCATGAAACCGCCGTAGCTCCATCCGTGTACGCCGATTCTGTTCTTGTCGACGTAAGGAAGTGTCATGAGCTCGCTGATACCTGCCACCTGGTCAGCCATTTCAGCCTGTCCGCAGTAGTTCTTGATGGCCTTCTCATATTCTGCACCCCTGTTCTCTGTACCTCTGTTGTCCTGGACATAGACAATATAGCCGTGCTGTGCCATATAGAGCTCCCAGAGGCGGATCTGGCCGAGCCAGCTTTCCTTGACAAGCTGGGAATGAGGACCTCCATAGACATAAAGCACTACAGGATATTTCTTCGAAGGGTCGAAGTTCGCAGGGAGGAACAGGCGGTACCAGTTGTCGTATTTGCCGTCAGCGCTCTTTACTGTACCGAGAGTCATTTCGCCGTGGGCGTATTCCTTGAGAGGGTCTTCGGCAGTGAACAGTGTCCTGCTGGTCTTGCCGTCCACAGAAGCGATTTTGACGACGTTAGGGACATTGAAACTGCTGTATGAATCGAGGAACCAGGTTCCGTCAGCATTGACCTGGACATTGTGCCAGCCTTCGTCTTTGGTCAGTCTTACCGGTGCTCCGATTTTTACGGCGCCCTTGCGGTTCACACTGACATTGACATAGAAAAGGTGGTTCTCGACAGGGGAGACCTCGGCGGAGGTATAGAAAATCTTTTCGCCGTTCTCGGTGACGAACTTCACGTCGGCAGCGACCTTCGTGATTCTGTCAATGTTGCCGAGCGTGTCGCAGAGGTAGAGGTTCTTGTAGCCGTCGCGGTTGTCTGTCCTGTAGATGAATTTGCCGGTGACTCCGAACCATTCCAGCTGGTCGGAAGGCTCTACCCACTTTTCATTGTCCTCAGTGAGGATCATCTTCTCGAACTTGCCGTCCGAGGCCCTATACATGTTCAGTCTCATGTGCCTCTGGGTCCTGTCCAGAACCTGCACGAAGATGTGTCTGCAGTCGGGGGACCAGGAAACGTTGGTCAGATACTGGTCATATCCGAAATCATCGGCCTGGAGATAGACAGTAGAATTTTCGGACAGATTGTAAACTCCGACGCGGACATTCTCCGAATCCATGCCAGTCATAGGGTACTTCAGATTCACGAGAGAGCCTGTACGTGTAGTGATGTCCAGAAGCGGGAAATCTGTAACTCTGGACTCGTCTTTCCTGTAGAATGCGAGGCTTCTGCCGTCAGGAGCCCAGAAAATGCCGCTGTTGATGCCGAATTCGTTTCGGCTGGCTGTGTGTCCGTATGTGATGTCAGAATTTTCGCTGATTGCAATCGGTCTGATATGCTTGCGCATGTCAATGTAATAGAGGCTCTGGCCCTGCGTGAAGGCCAATGCAGGAGCGTTTCCGATGGCCCTGTTGCCTTCCATAGCGCTGTCGTGGCCTTCCGCTGCCGCATTCGGAGTGATGTTGCTTGCGTCCTCCGGAAGAGCCTTGAAAAGGTATTCGCCGTCTGCGGACGCGAATTTGCCGATTACGGGATCCGCGTCAATGTCATTGCCTGTCAATGCGTCGCAGAGCTGGGTCTTGCTATCTTTCAAATAGAGGAATGATGTGTTTCCGTACCATGAAACAGGAAATCTTCCGGCCCTGATGCCGGTTCCCATGACAGCCTGTTCCATTGTGATGGTCTTTCCTTCATTCTGTGCCGGACGGACTGCCGAAACTGTCAATCCTTCCGCGCGTGGATAGTCTGTAGCATTTACAACTGCAGCGGCCAACATGGAGACCGCCGCAATAGCCAATGCAGAAAATGTTGTTTTGTGCATTTCTGTAATTAATTTGTGTGATTATTGGTTATTTCTTGTCAATATTCTGAACTACTTGGCAGACAATATCTTATCTACGACGTATTTCTGCTGTCCTCTCCACGGAAGCGCTCCGAGATACTCCTTGTAGTGCAGTTCAACGCTTTTTCCGCTGCATCTCATGAGTGAATCAGCGACAGCTTTGTCTTCTACTGAAAACTCGAATACATAAGACTCCATAGTTGTGGAACCTTTGCCGACACCTCTAAGTCCCGACTGGATGAGCCTGCCCTCGTAGGTCTTGAAAACATAGCCCTTATACATGACCTGGTTAAGATCTCCTGCCTTGACTCCCTCTCCGAAAACAAAGTAGAATCTGAAAAAGAACAAACCTGCCAGTGCAATCACTACCGCTGCGGTAATGCTGCCGATAATCTTTGTCTTGAGTGTCATATCTTAAAAATTGTCAATGTTACCTGATATTGTCGTCAATCTCCCATCCTGTCAATGTCGATACGTATGGAAGCACTGCGTGAGCGATTTTTATATGTCCCTTGTAATTCGGATGCCAGCTTGCGCCGAGCTCGGAATCATTGTCATGGATGGCATCGGTCAATCCCATGAAATGCACATTCTTCATGCCGCTGGTATTGACAGCATCTCTTACGTAGTCGGCCGCAAGGTCATTGCATTTGCTCGAGATGCAGAGGATGGGGTAGTCCTCTCCGTAATTCGCCTTGATTTCTTTAAGGAGCTGATGATAGTGCTCTCTGAAGTCTTCCAATGTCGGCTGGCGTTTTGTCGAGAAGTCATTGGTACAGAGATATATAATGGTAAGCTGAGGGCTGAAGGCGTCATCTGCAGCACTCCACTTTACCTTGTCATCTTCATCGAATGTGCGGTTATATCTGTCCGGCATGTGGACATCAATGAACTTGTCGCTGTAGTTCCTTGCGATACCCATTCCGGAATGTGAAATGGAATAATAGTCAGCATTGAAATACCTTGCGATGATGGCGGCATAAGTGAGGTTGCTGTTCTCGGTTTCCGGTGTGAACTTGTCGGTCCTGACGCTCTTTTCGGCACCGTATCCGCAGGTGTATGAATCTCCTACAACTTCGAACTGTCTCTCTTTAAGTCCCTCAGACTGAATGATTTCACCGGCCTTGGTGATGAACTGGCTGATAGTAGTGCGTCCCTGCTCACCCTCAGTCCTTTTCTTCATGATGACCGAATGGGAGAACGCCTTGCCCTTGCTGTTCAATGATTTTAGGTCAGAAGGCTCCACGAGAACGTAAAGGGAGTCGTTTCCGCTTACACGGATCGTCTTGTCGGCTGTCGCATCTGCCTCGCGGTCAATCCAGATGTCATAATAGTTTGCCTTGGTGTCGGAAGCTATCATTGACAAGTATGAACCTTCAAAACTGACTTTCACATAGACTCCTGTCCAGTCGAAGGAAACATTGTCTCCTTCTTTCAGGGTTCTGCCGACGTAGGTAATTCTGGAATCTGATGCGGCTGTTCTGATTTCAGGCAGGTCTCTTCCGATAGCGGTTCCGCATACGAGCATTGCAAGCCCCAAGGCCGCAATCCATTTTGTCATATTCAGTTTCATACTCGACTATTTGTTTTTAAAGTCAATGTCAATTTGTGATATGTATCATACAAAGATAATCAAAAGCCACCTAAAAGTGCAACTTTCAGATGGCTTAATAACGTTCGCAATCAGCGAAAATTCAAGTATTTTATCCGAGGAATCCCAGCAGGATACCTGCTGCAACTGCAGAGCCGATTACACCGGCAACATTAGGTCCCATGGCATGCATGAGAAGGTGGTTGCTCGGGTCGCATTCGCGTCCTACGACTTCAGAAACACGTGCGCTGTCAGGCACTGCAGAAACACCTGCATTTCCGATTAGCGGATTTATCTTGTGTCCCTCTTTGCAGAACAGGTTCATGAACTTCACGAACAGAACGCCGCACATTGTAGCAATCACGAATGACAGAAGTCCCAGCGCGAAAATCTTCACTGATGTCGCAGAAAGGAATTTGTCAGCCTGTGTAGAGCATCCTACGGTAAGACCGATGAGTGTGGTGATGACGTCGATGAGCGGACCTCTTGCGGTCTCGGCCAGACGACGTGTCACGCCGCTCTCTTTCAAGAGGTTACCGAAGAAGAGCATACCAAGAAGCGGAAGTCCTGACGGCACGATGAACGCGGTGGTAAGGAATCCGACGATAGGGAAGATAATCTTCTCCCTCTGGCTTACGGGACGTGGTGCCGGCATACGGATAAGACGCTCCTTCTTCGATGTGAGCAAAAGCATGATTGGCTTCTGGATCACAGGGACGAGAGCCATGTAAGAGTATGCTGAAACGGCGATTGCGCCCATCAGATCCGGTGCAAGTTTGGAAGAGAGGAAGATGGCTGTAGGGCCGTCAGCGCCTCCGATGATGCCGATTGCACCGGCCTCGTTCGGCATGAAGCCCAATGTCAATGCCAGAAGATATGCGCCGAAGATACCCATCTGTGCGGCAGCTCCGATAAGGATGAGCCTCGGCTGTGAGATCAAAGCCGAGAAGTCTGTCATGGCACCGATTCCGAGGAAGATCAGTGGCGGATACCATCCCTGGCGTACACCCTGGTACAATATGTTCAGCACGGAGCCGTCTTCATAGACTCCGATATTCAGTCCCGGGAACATCGGAATATTTCCGATGATCATACCGAAACCGATCGGGACGAGGAGCAGAGGCTCCCACTCCTTCACGATTGCGAGAGTAATGAAGACAATGCCGATGGCTATCATCACCAGATGCTGCCATGTCATGTTGCAGAAACCTGTAAACTCCCAGAACTGCTGAAGGCTGTTTATAATCTGATCCATACAATTACGCTATGGTTACGATTGCAGCGCCCTCGAGGATGGAGTCTCCTTTGGAAACGTTGATTTTGGTAACGACACCGGCTCTGTCAGCCTGGATCTCATTCTCCATCTTCATGGCCTCAAGAACGGCTACTTTCTGTCCTGCCGCTACTGTATCGCCTTCTTTTACAGATACTTCGATGATAACTCCAGGTAGAGGTGATGTTACAGGCTTACCCTCTCCTGAAGGTTTTGCTGCTGGTGCAGGAGCTGGTGCGGCTGCCTGGACTGGAGCCTGAGGTGCTGCTTTCTGTGCAGGTGCAGACTGAACAGGAGCTGCAGGCATTGCATTCTCCATTTCGACCTGATAAGATACGCCGTTTACTGTTACGTCAGCAAGGTTTCCGTTGGTAGAATTGATAGCGACATTGTAGTCGTTTCCGTTGATTTTGAATTTATATTCTTTCATACAACTTAAATTTTTCGTTTCGTCAAATTTGATAATTATCTAGGCAACTGCCTGAAATACTGTTCTTTGCTGTTCCATCCGCTTTCCTTTCTCCTGATGGTGATGACAAAGCTTTCCTTGTCGTGGACTGAGTCTTCCATGTAGAGGTGAAGGGCAGTGGATATGGCAGCATAGACTTCGCCGTTCATTTCCTGGTCGAGGGCCATCGAGATTGCCGCTGCGATTTCCGGAGTAACTTTTCCGTCCTTTGCAGCATTGACCTTTTCCTTTTTTCTGGTCTCGGCAGGCTTGGCAGTTGTGCCTCCGGAAACTTTTCCGAGCAGGCTGAACAGCCACCAGAGAATCAGCAGAGCGCAGAAAACGACGAGAACTGAGACACCTGAAAGCACGAATCCGTGTTTGTCTTCGCGTGCCATTTTCTGTGCTCCGGTCTCCGTAGCCTGGTCTCCGTTCACCATTCCCGGTGTCGGGTCTGAAGGCTCGGCTGAAATTTCGAACTCCATCTGTCTGAGGTCGTTGGCGATTTTTGCCATTGATTTTCCGGCAGGGAGATTTGCAGGGACATTGACAGAATCCACGATTGTGCGTCCGTCGTTGCTGACGAGATAGACCGTGCTTCCCCTCTTCACTTCGAAGTCGGTGTAGAACGTTCCGTCACTACCGTCTCCGCTCGCGTGGAAGAGGACCACCTGTCTCGGTCCAAGCTTGGTTCTGCTGTCTGATTTGGTTATGGGGCTCTTTTTCAGATTGTTGCGGTCATCTGACAAGAAGCACCCTCCGTAGTTTACGGTGCCCTGGGACTTGTTGAAAATCTCTATCCATCCTGTCCTCCGGCCATATTCATCCATAATCCCTGTGCTGTCAGGCTCCGCCATGACCTCTGAAATGATGAGGTCGCTGACGTTCTGGGCATGGATTGTTGTGATGCCGAAGAGGATAGCACCGATTATTGTCAATAACTTTCTTTTCATTCCCCGTATGGTTTAGAGAGGAAGATTGTCGTGCTTCTTGGCAGGAAGTGTCTGTTTCTTGCCTGCGAGCTGCTCGAGTGCGCGAATGACACGGAATCTGGTGTTCCTCGGTTCGATGATATCGTCAATGTAGCCCATCTTGGCTGCCTGATAAGGATTGCAGAAGAGGTCATTGTACTCGTTCTTCTTCTCCTCGGCGAGTTTGGCCCTCTCTTCAGGATCTTCTATGGCCTTGAGTTCCTTGCCATGGAGAATCTGTACTGCTCCGTCGGCTCCCATCACGGCGATGTTCGCTGATGGCCAAGCGTAGTTTATATCTCCGCGTATCTGCTTGCAGCTCATGACGATATGAGCTCCACCATAGGATTTTCTCAATGTTACAGTAACCTTAGGAACTGTAGCTTCTCCGTAAGCATAGAGGAGTTTCGCTCCGTTCGCGATGATGGCGCCATATTCCTGCTGTGTTCCGCAGAGGAATCCCGGTACGTCCACCAATGTAACGATAGGAATGTTGAATGCGTCGCAGAAACGTACGAAACGTCCGGCTTTTCTGGATGCATTGATATCCAGCACTCCGGCGAGGAATTTCGGCTGGTTTGCCACGATACCGACACTGCGTCCGTTCATGTGTGCGAATCCTACGATGATGTTCTTCGCATAAGACTGATGTATCTCGAAGAATTTGCCGTCATCCACAATGCTCTTGATGACGTAGTACATGTCGTAAGCCTTGTTAGGATTGTCAGGTATGATTTCGTTCAATGCGTCGTCAGTTCTGCTGACCGGATCTTCTGTCGGAACTATAGGAGCCTCTTCCATATTGTTCTGCGGAATGTAGCTGAGGAGTTCCTTGATGATTCTGATGCCGTCCTCGTCATTTTCTGCAGCGAAGTGGGCAACTCCGCTCTTGGTCGCGTGTACGCTTGCTCCTCCGAGTTCCTCGGATGTCACGGTCTCACCGGTCACGCTCTTTACGACTGCCGGACCAGTCAGGAACATGTATGATGTGTTCTTCACCATGATGGTGAAGTCTGTCAATGCCGGTGAATATACTGCTCCTCCGGCGCATGGTCCGAAGATTCCCGAAATCTGCGGTACCACACCTGATGAAAGGATATTTCTTTCGAAGATTTCACCGAATCCTGCGAGTGAGTTGATTCCTTCCTGGATTCTTGCTCCGCCTGAGTCGTTAAGTCCGATGCAAGGGACGCCATTCTTGGTGGCCATGTCCATGACTTTGCAGATTTTCTGAGCCATGGCTTCTCCGAGAGAGCCTCCTGATACTGTGAAGTCCTGGGCAAATACATATACCAGCCTTCCGTCGATGGTTCCCTGTCCTGTTACGACTCCGTCACCATCGAAATGCTGCTTTTCCATTCCAAAGTTTGTGCAGCGATGCTGAACGAACATGTCGAATTCCTCGAAACTTCCCTCGTCGAGAAGCAGAGCGATTCTCTCACGTGCCGTGAGCTTTCCTTTCTGGTGCTGAGCGTCAATTCGTTTCTGGCCTCCGCCCATTGCGGCTGCAGCCCTGCGCTCTACCAGTTTCTTGATATTATCCTGCTGGATACTCATTTGTAATGTATATTTATTAAGTTATACTCTATGTTTTGTTCTGCTCGTCATGCTTTCGCTCTGAAAGCGACAAAAAAGTTTAACTCACAAATATACAGCAAATTTGCGTATTTTCCAATTTGGCGATGGCCGTAAAGTTTGGCTTACCCGTTTGGTTCAGTATCCGATATGTCCTGGAAACTTGACGGGTAATCCTCGTCATAGTCTTTCTTGTACTGGGTGATGAAGTTGTTGTACCTTACCTTCGCTTCTTCAATGTTGCCTGACATCTTGAAGGCCCTCACTGCGTAGCTCAATGCATTTTCATTGAGGGGATCTATTCTGAACATGATGTCTGCGCAGAGTATCGTGTTTGCCCAATCCTCATTCTGGAACCTCCATTCCGCTTCGGCCAGCATTGCAGCTACGACCTTTTCCTCGATTTCGTCTTTCATTCTGTCGAAGAGAATGTTTCCGTCGTCCATGATGAATTTTCCTCTGGAAAGAATGGACAGGACCAGATCATTCCCGGGCTTGTAGCTTTCGAACAGACGAATGCAAGTAAGGTAGTCACAGAAAGCCGGTTCTGAACATGTTATGATATATTTGCCGTCTTGGAAAACAAGGCTGACACCATCCAGATACGAAAGAACTTTACGCAGATTGTTGAGAGTGACACCTCTCACATTTTTGGATTTGTCTTCATCCTTGTCCGGCCAGATCAGACTACTCAGCCGTCTTGAACTGATTCCTCCTGATGCCGTATGCTGCAATATAAGAAGCAGCATCTCCTTAAGGCGTATTGTCAGCATTCCGGAAATGTCTTCTCCGGTAGAACTGATAATCTGAGTGCTTCCGAACAGGAAAATGCAGTTCGGACTCTCCTTGATCGGCTGGATTTTGCTGCTGTGCTTGTAATAGAAGGAGATGCCCTTGTTCCTGCTCCTGCGGTACAGCCGTCTCCAGTAAAGTGCCAGTCCTATGCAGACTATCATGCCGGCAATAATGGCCAATCTTATCCATGTGGTAGTGTCTGCCTCTATCAGAGGAGCGGATTCCACTATCGGCTCTTTAGGCGGATAATTGATCCAATAAGTTGACACTGAGGAACTGACATCGTCAGTGGACTCTTCGACCAATGCAATCATCTTTTCTATCGAGGCGTCATAGTACAAGTTGGCATTGGTCGTTATCTTGTCAGAGAATATAGGTATGGTGTTGCCCAATTTTACACGCGCCCCGTCTTTCATGGAGAATCTGTAAAGCTGCAATTGCGATTCCGTTACGCTCTCAGGGTAGCATAACGCATAAAAACTGTCTTCTTCGCAAATCACCATGTTTCTGGCAGCCACGGTATTGGCCTCTCCATTCCAGTTTGTTGACCACTTTTTCTCGACGCTGAAATCTGTCGGATTGACCTTGTACAAGTCATAGAAATAATCCCGCCCTACAATCTGTTGTCCGCTTTCATTTCCCATACCGCCATAGATATACAGAGAATTGTCGAATCGGCTGTAGCCCATTGCGCAGAAATACCTCGGAAACAGAGGCTCCGCACCTTGCAGGTCCGGACACTTCTCCCAATGGTTCTTGTCAATGTCATAGCGGTAGAAACTTCCGTTGTATTCCATGTTTCCGAATCCTCCATATATATAAAGGTATCCGCCTACCGTATCGACCCATTCGGCATGATGATGCAGCTGTGTCGGCAACTGTTCCTCCGACAATGGTCTCCATGTCAATGCCGCTGTATCCAGAGATGCAATCGTGACGGGCCCTTTCCATTTCTTGTCATAATTGACCTCATAAGCGTATATTCTCCCTGTCCTCTCATCGAGGAAATTGGTGCCTATTGTCAATGATACCGGGCAACGGTTTCTGAAGGGCCTTACGACAGATTCACCATTGTGCATGTTGAATCTGTATAAGGAATCCCTGCTGAATATTCTCACCTCATGAAGATTCTCATCATATCCCGCGCCCAGGAACTCTTTGGAGTATATTTTGGCGGATTTTACCCATTTGTGCTGATTCTCGGACAACCAGACAGGGTTGTCGACATGTCCCCGTATTCTGCTATTCGTCCCGTGGACAACGTTTCCGCTCTGTTCGTCCAACGGGAAACTGAACATCTCCGACCTGTCTCCAATCTGCAGGTCTCTGATGGCAAATGACGGAAGGTCAATGATATACTTGCTTCTTCCGAATACGATATCAGGAGTCATCCTTTTCTGCAGAAAATCAATGGCTGCATATGCCGTGTCCCTATCTACCGCCAGCATTATCGAATCCCTGTCAGTCATCAGATGCATGTCCACATTCATCCATTCCGACTCCTTTCCTCTTACTTTTTTCGGAAAGGTCAATGTCAGTGCGGTGCGTCTCTTTTCGATATTCACATAGAATCTGTGATAATCGGTAGCTCAGTCGTAGAAAAGTATGATGGCCGGTACGTCAGGCTCATTCCGGTTTGTCATTCTCAGGATGACACCTTGTTCGGCATCGCTGTAATGCTGCATTTTGAAACTGATGTCCACAATGTCAGTGAAAACAGGATGCCTGTTCCCGAAAACTGTGTATGATGTCCTTTCGTCGATGTGATGATCAAGGCCATTGAAGCGTAATCCTTGCCCCATGGCCGTGTCTGGAAAGAATGTCAAGAGGAAGACAATTAGCGACAATGTATATGTGGTTTCGATGCTTTTTGGGGCCATAGGTCCTGTTTTTTGTGCAAATTTACGGTTAAATTATGTATTTTTCTCAAGTTTTAACCCGTTTTTAACCGAAATCTTAATCATTGGCCCTTTAATTTGCAAATCGTTTTTAAAACACAAATCGATAACCGTATGAAACTAAATCAGATTTTGAGAGCTGTTACGCTCTTGTCAGTCACCTGCGGTTTTGCGCTCGCCTCCACATCATGTGAGGAAGAGAACAACAGCAGCTCTGACGCGAATTTTGCAAAAGGCACGGTCGAAGGTTATGTGACAGATGCACAATCCGTAAGGTTGGCAGATGTAAAGGTTACATTGCTTACGACCAATGCAAAGAGAGAAGTGGAAGCCACAGTTACCACGTCCTCTGATGGAACTTTTAAATTGTCAGACGTTCCTATGACGTCTCGTCTTGTCACTTTCGAGAAAGATGGCTATGCTTCGGTGGGAATTACTCTTTCGGCATCGTCATTTGAAGACGGCAAAGCCGTGCTCAATCCGGTCATGGAGTTTGCTTCGGCGGTCATTACCGGAAAAGTCCTTGATGCGCAGAACGGTTCTGCTCCTCTTGCCGGCGCTACGGTAAGTATTGGTAACGGAGCTGATGTCACAACCGGTTCCGACGGTGTTTACAAGTTCGAAAAACTTATTCTCAAAGGTTATACCCTTACCATCTCCAAGCCGGATTATGGCTCTGTAACCAAAGAAATTTCTGCCGACATGTTTGTCGATGGTATCTGCTCGATTCCTGTCGTTACTCTCGGAGGCAGGGAAATTCTTCCTGGCCTCACCAAGACAGACCTCATGGATGCAGACTGGTGGTACACCAATGATTACCGCGGAGGAAAAGGCAACGGCGGCGGAAGAGTCGACTGGAGCTGCTCTTTCATGGGAACCCTTACATATGTAGGTAATTATGAATATCAGAACGAGGGCTGCTGTCTGCGTATCATCAATGACGACGAGGATAGAAAGAAACCTGCAGATCTGGATCATTTCAATACCTTCACTTACGGCAAGAAGCTTATCACAGCTGACAACAAGATTATGACCTTGTATGTGCGTACGCACAATACTTCCGCTTCCGACCCGTTCCAGTTCGGTGTTCAGGTAGTTGACCTGAATTCTGCCGACCCTGTCGCAGTCAAGGTGGGAGAAAACCGCGCACACGGAAGCGACAGCTATTCTGAATATGCTTTCGACCTCAGCGAATATGTAGGAAAAGAGGTTATTCTTGCAGTCGGTGTATATCGCGCAAAGACAGGCGATTACTGGCATCAGCTTCCTATCCGTCACATGACATTCGCCAAAGAGCAGGTCAACAACGACGAATATGTTCCGGGAGAAGAAATCGAAGGCCTTCCCGGATGGCACATGACCATCGAGAATGTGAGGTCACTTTCTCCAAATGAGAAGAAATCTTTCCGTGGACTTCCTTTAGGAGCACAGAAAGACCATCCTGGATATCAGGTATGGAACAGGACGAACCATATCGCTGCCAACTGGGGATTCACTTATGTGAACAAGGATACCGAACCATTTGCCGGTGAGGGCTTTGTGATCAAGACTCCTGACGGGGTGGCCAAGAACTATGACACACCATGTTCATATTTCTATTCAAAGTTCTCGATTTCTGATGCCAATGACCATATGAAGTTCATTACCAGGAACTTCAGTGGAGATACGCCTACAACCTTCAAGGTTACGGCTATCAAGGATGATGGTGAAGTCATTCACCTTGCTCCTTTCCAGAACAATGCGACCTCGGCATCTGCCGTAGAAGGCGGAAACGGATGCTGGAAGTTTATCCACGACAGAGGCGGCGCCGGCTCTGAAAATGAATATGCGACATTCGAATATGATTTGTCTGCATTCAATGGCCAGAACGTGACAATTGCCATCGGAGTCTATAAGGGAGAAGTCCCTGGACAGGGTGGTGAGCAGAAACTTGTCATGTATGGAATCGATTTTGACTAATTCTGAGTTTATTTTTATATGAAGAAACTGATTGTAGTGTTTATGGCCTTGATGGTGACTTGCTGCTCAGCATGCAGCAAGTCTCCTGAGAGACCTGATACAGGAGGAAAAAAAGAAGATGAGACCAAGGTCTCGGAGAGAAATCTCGAGAGGGCAGTCATTCTTATAGAGAATGCCGCGAAGCATTATTCCAAAGATGGTACGACTGCGCTCAGCATGACTTATAATCCGTTTACGTCCAAGCCGTCTGACAATCTTGTAAGCGTCTGGGAATACACCTCTTCCATAGAGGCAGTCACAGCCGCGATGAATTCGATGAAGGCGTTCAGGGATGCCGGGAACAGTGCTGTTTACGACAGCAAGTACGAGACCTTCAAGTCTTTGCTGGCCAGACTCTATGCGGGACTTGAATATTACAAAGGTACATTCGAACTTACATCATACACCGGAACTGCCACATGGTCTCCATATGGAGTGCATCGTGCATCCTCTCCGGGTACGGCAGCTGTCGCAGGCATTGAAAACGTCTATGATGACCAGATGTGGATTATCCGTGAACTGATCAATGCATGGCGTGCCACTGGAGCGTCCGGCTATCTTGAGCGTGCCGAATATCTTACTGCCTATGTGCTCGACGGATGGGACTGCACATTGAACGCTTCCGGAAAAGAGAACGGCGGCATTACCTGGGGACCCGGATATGTGACCAAGCATGCATGCAGCAACAGTCCGATGATAACTCCACTGGTCTGGCTTCATGAAATCTACAAGGGCAAGTCGGATGAAATCACATATGGAGTGATCAATGCCGACAATACCAGAGCCAAGAAAACGTCCAAGAAGGCAGACTGGTATCTCGAAATGGCTGTCAAGATTTATGAGTGGCAGAAAGGCTGCCTTCTCCGGAGCGACGGAGTTTATGATGACTTCATGGGCGGATACAAGACTGGCGGCGGACAGCCGGAGTATGAGACTGTCAATGGTGCAAAGTATCGCAAGAATACTGCCCTTTACGACATGGTCGGACCGGCATACTCATACAACAGCGGAACCATGCTTTCCGGAGTGGCCGACTTGTACGGAGCTACCTCCAAGGATTCGTATCTTGCTTATGCCAAGGAACTTACGGACAAAAGTTTCAAGTATTTCGCAAAACTTGGTGCGACTGTTCCTGACCACTATACTTATAGCGTGACAGGAAACAATCCTTGGTTCAATGATGTGCTCCTTCGCGGATACATAGCGGCTGCAGGATATTTCAGCGGAGCGGATGTCTGTGTGCAGTCATATCAGGACTGTCTGGATTATGCCTGGGACAAATTCCTGGAAAACAATACACTTCCGGTAAGCCTTCTGGCAGGCTGGAATTCTGACAAGAGTAAAAACAATGTCAATCTGATGTTCACATTCGCAAGGGCTGCCGAATATGCGACACTTGCGGAATACCAGCTCGGCAAAGGAAAATAACCACTTAATAAACAGTAATATGAAAAGCGTATTTTCTACAATTCTGACAACGCTGTGCCTCTTTCTGGCAGGAGTGCTGTCATACGCACAGAATACGATTTTGGTAACCGGAACTGTCAAGGACGGATCTGGAGCCCCGGTAATCGGAGCCAGTGTCATGCAGAAGGGTGCGACTGTGGGTGCCGCAACCGACCTTGACGGAAAGTACAATGTTTCGGTCCCTTCAAATGCTATTCTGGAATTCTCCTGCATCGGAATGACCACGCAGGAAGTGAATGTAAACGGACGTACAGTCATCAATGTCGTGCTTACGGAAGATTCCAACTTTCTCGAGAGTGTAGTCGTAGTCGGCTATGGTACCCAGAAAAGAGGATCATTGACAGGTGCAGTCGCCGGAATCAATTCCGGTGAATTGATGAAGACAAAGACAGAGAACCCTCAGAATATGCTTACAGGACGAGTTCCGGGAGTGCGAGTATGGCAGACCAGTGCGGAGCCTGGAACCTACAGCGCCAATATGGATATCCGAGGCCTTGGTTCACCGCTTGTCGTCATTGATGGAGTTCCTCGTACTGTGTCTGATTTCCAGAGACTTACACCTGAGGATATCGAGAATGTATCTGTATTGAAAGATGCTTCTGCCGCCATCTACGGAGTCCGTGGCGCGAATGGAGTTATCCTCGTTTCCACCAAGCAGGGACAGGCCGGAAAGTCCAAAGTGTCATACAATGGTTCATATACAATCCAGACACCTTCCAAGATGCCTGAACTTATGAACGCCTTCGATGCGATGACTATTTACAATGAAAAGTCAATGAATTCCATGACCGGCGGCAACATCGTCTATGGTGAAGATGCATTCGAGGCATTCAGAAACGGCACCAGACGCGAGACAGACTGGAATAGCCTGATAATTGCCAAGACGGCTCCCCAGACCCAGCATGACATCAGCATCAGCGGAGGTTCTGAGAAAGTTCAGTATTATGTGTCAATGGGATACATCTATCAGGAAGGCTTCTTCAAGTCAAGGGACCTGAACTACAACAAGTATAACTTCAGGGCAAACCTTACAGCTGAAATAGTCAAGGGCCTGAAATTCAACATGAACATTTCCGGACTTCAGGACAAGAGACATACTCCATACACAAGTTCAGTCGATATTATCCGAAACTATTGGAAACAGGGAGTGCTCTATCCTGCATATGCGGATCCTGAGAACACGATGCTCAACTACGAAGGTCTTGATCTGGAGCAGAATACCGTTGCGATGATGACTTCGGACGTTTCCGGATACAGGACATACGAACAGAAGAACATCACTGTCTCTCCATCCATCGAATATGACTTCGGAACAGCATGGAAGCCTCTTGAAGGATTGAAAATCAAGGGTATGTTCAGTTATGACTACCGTCAGGATGACAATGAGGCTTTCCGCAAGGAATATTACCTCTATGCCCAGAACAAGGTTACAGGAGATTACGAGCAGAAACTCTTTGCAGATAGCTCACCTAACAACCTCCGCAAAGACAACTACAGCAAGTGGCAGACACTTTCTCAGGTTCTCCTCAATTATAACAGGGAGTTTGCCGGCAAACACGACGTAGGAGCCACACTCGGTTGGGAGGTCCAGAAGCGTCGCGGAAGCAACTACTTCGCCTACGGTGATCTGGCATTCGGTTCTCCTTATTTCACGGCACTGTCAAGCGATAATCAGGTGGTCGGTATGGATGCTTCTTCCGGACAGTTCTATGAACTTGGATATGAGGCGCTTATCGGCAGATTGAACTACTCTTTCGATGACAGGTATCTGGTTGAGGCCCAGTTCCGTTATGACGGTTCTTCAAAGTTCGCCAGAGGACATCAGTGGGGATTCTTCCCTTCGGTTTCTGCCGGATGGCGCATTTCTCAGGAGCCATTCTTCAAGAATTGTGCAGCATTGAACTTCATCAACCAGCTGAAAGTCCGCGCCAGCTACGGTGAACTGGGAGATGACAGCGGCCTGAACTATGAATGGGTTACAGGTTATATCTATCCTGCCACATCGGGTAACGCGGAGAACGGTTACTACAACCAGTATGCTCCTGGCTACATGCTTAACGGCTCATTTGTGTTCGGCGTGAACACCCAGCCTCTTCCTAATACCAACATCACATGGTACACCTCCAAGACTTTCAATGTTGGAGTGGATTTCGAAGCGTGGAACGGTATGCTCGGCATGTCATTCGACTACTTCCATCGTAAAAGGACTGGTCTCTTCGGTCAGAGAAGTTCTGACGTGCCTACAATCGTGGGAGCATCTCCATCGAAGGAGAATGTGAACAGTGACAGCCACATGGGTCTCGAACTTCAGCTCACACATAAGAACCGTATCGGCGAATTCACTTATGGCATTACTGGAATCGCCACAGTCACCAGACAGAAGTATCTTACATATGTGGAGAACGGCGGTTACGGAAACTCTTACGACAAGTGGCGTCATGACAATATGAACAACCGCTATCAGGGCGTACAGTTCGGATACACGGGTAACGGCAGGTTTACAAGTTGGGAAGATATCTGGTCTTACGGAATCTATCATGAGAGCAGCACTCTGCCTGGAGACTACAAATATGAAGACTGGAATGGTGACGGTGAGATCAATGACCTTGACGAGCATCCGTACGCTTTCGACCAGACTCCTTGGATGAACTACTCTCTTGCATTCGACTTCGGATGGAAAGGCATTGACCTGAGTATCCTCTTCCAGGGCTCGGCTCTCGGTTCAATGGCATATCGCGAGCCTCTCTACTCGATTTGGGGTTCAAATGGTGGCGGTACATTGAAACAGTACCTTGACAGATGGCATCCGTCAGACCCTTCAGCAGACCCTTATTCGCCTCAGACTGACTGGATATCAGGATATTATGGATATACCGGACACTATCCTTCAGAGAATTCGTCATTCAACAGGGTAAGCACCGCATATCTCCGTCTGAAGAGCGTCGAACTCGGATATACCTTCCCTACAATCAACTGGGCAAAAGACCTGAACCTCAGAGTATTTTTCAATGCCTACAATCCATTGACCTTCACAAAAGTCAGGTTTGTGGACCCTGAACACCCTGACAGCGACCTCGGACGTATGTACCCTCTGAACAAGACTTACACATTCGGTCTCAATCTTTCATTCTAATGATTAAACAGAATAAGAGTATGAAAAAGATATTGATATATATGGCGGCTGTTCTCATGAGCGTGATGTCATGCACAGAGATGGATCTCCCTCCGAAGAACACTGTCACAGACGATGACCTCCTTTCAAACCAGGCCGGCATGTCGATTTATATGGCGACTCTTTACAGCAAGATGCCTTGGGAGGACTTCAAATACATGGCACAGTGGGGTATCAACTGGAACGGATGGCTTGCCAGCCTCGGTATCGAGGGCACTGGTGAGGCTCTGGACCGTGACGGTGTCTGCACTTCCTTCACCGGAGAGGACACGCCTTACTGGTCACGCGCATTCGAACTCTTGAGAAATGCAAACCACCTTATCGCAGCGCTTCCCGCATATAGCGGAAATTATCCGGAGGTTACATATAACGAGTTCCTCGGACAGGCCTATTTCGTAAGGGCATATGTATTCTACAAGATGGCATGCCGTTTCGGAGGCGTACCTCTGGTGACAACCGAGATTGACTATCCTGGAGAGGAGTCTAAGATTGACCTTCCTCGTGCGTCCGAGCGTGAAACATGGGAGCAGGTTCTCGCCGATTTCGATCAGGCTGCCGAACTTCTTCCTGTCAATCCTACCTTTGAGGGTACGGCCAACAAGTATGCTGCACTCGCATTCAAAGCTGAGGCTATGCTTTACGCAGGCTCGGTGGCCAAGTACAATGAGACAGTATCCGGACGTCTTACCGGCATCGGTGAGAAGACAGGTGTCAGGGTTATCGGATTCGCTGAAGACGAGTGGCAGGACTGCTCCAAGAAATGGTTCTCCGAGGCATACAAGGCTGCCAGGGAAGTCATGAAGTCCGGCAAGTATTCCCTTTACAAGAAGTCTTGGGCAAAGGGCGACAGGGAAGCTCAGTACAAGAACATGGTGGCCATGTGGAAAGACCTTACCAGTCCTGAGAACATCCTTGTGAAGAGATATGAATATCCTACCGTAACTCACGGCCTCGACGCATATTGCTCTCCATTCATATTCAGGGCCCCTCTCTGTTCGGGTTCATGTCCGTCCCTCGATTTCATTGAACTTTTCGATGGATTCGACAGATATGATGACGGATACACCATCAGAGTTACTGACGGAAACAGCAATGCTACAGGCAATTACCTTCTTTACGATTCGCCGATGGATTTCTTTGCCAATGCCGAGCCGCGTCTCCGTGCATATGTGATTTTCCCTGGCGACGTGTTCAAGAAAAAGGAAATCGAAATCCGCGCCGGAGTCTATACCGGTTCTGCACCTATCAAGCCGTTGCTCAGTGATTATTCCTATTCCGGAGCAAATACCAAATATCAGCACCTGGATATCTATACCGGCTCGAACGGTACAGCCAAGAAGTTGTATCTCAGCCCTAACTCAGGTACAAACCAGGAAATTGTCAAGATTGACGGCAAGTCTATGAATGCTGCGGGAGAGAACGGTCCGTTCTACAGCAACGGAGAAGGCAATCTTACCGGCCTTTACCTCAGAAAGTACCTGGATGAGGATCTCGCTGTCGAGAATATCGGAGAGGGCAAGTCTGACCAGCCGTTCATCCTCATGAGATATGCTGATGTCCTCCTCGCTGCAGCAGAGTCAGCTGTAGAACTTTCGCTTGCAGGAGTCTCTTCTCCTGTCGAAGGCGACAACATGCTGGAAGTTGCGACAACAGCTATCAATGATATTCGCGAAAGAGCCGGTGCGACACTTCTTTCAGGAAGTCTTACGGCAAGCAACGAATCACGTGATGTCGTGCGTAAGGAACGCCGGAAGGAACTTGCCTTCGAGCACAAGACCAAATGGGATCTCAGACGTTGGAGAGTAATTGACGAGAACAACAGAGACGGTTTCTGGGGTGAGAAGAGAGACTCCAAAGAGTTCAGCAGCGGTACACAGTTCCGTTTCAAGGGCCTGTATCCTTTCTACAGCTCAGAGACAGGCAAATACTTCTTCGATGAAAGCTATCAGTGGGTTTCAATGAAGACTTTCGGTTATAACGTAGTCGATTACTATTTCTCAATCCCTTCAGGCGAAGTGTCCAAGAGCAAATATATCGACCAGCAGCCAAACAGATAAAAAACTGATGATTATGAAAAGAATTTTTACATATATTCCGGTACTTGCTGCGGCTGTCATTGCTGCATCATCATGCTCTCTTTTCCAGCTGGACAATGCTGAAGGCCCTAAAGAGACCATCAAAGGAAAGGTAGTGGATGTAGAAACCGGTGAGCCTGTCCTTACCGACCAGGGAAGCGAGGGCATCCGTGTCAGACTGACTGAACTCAGCTATGGCGAAAACGCCACCCACAATCCTGATTTCTATTGCCGTCCTGACGGAACTTTCCAGAACACAAAGATCTTCAAGGGGAACTACAATATCCGCATTGACGGTCCTTTCATTCCTATCGTAAGGGAAACTTCAGACGGAGTGCCTATCTCAGACGGCTCTATCGTGACTGACATCAAGGGTACTACCGAGGTGGAATTCAAGGTCCATCCTTTCCTCAAAGTGGAAATCGTAGGAGAACCTCAGGTTTCCGGCGGAGTAATCACCGCGCAGGTCAAAGTGACCAGAGCCGTTTCCAAGGAAACATTCAAGGAACTGGTGGAACCGATGGGAGGTTATTCCGATGACTTTACCAATGTTACTGATATCCAGCTGTTTGTGGGCTACTCCTCTACTATGGGATATCGTGCCCGCGATACCAGATGGTCCACAGCATTGGAATTCGGCGGAGACTCTTTCGAGGCAAAATTGGGCGAGCCTGTGACAATCCAGTCTTCTACTTCGACGACTATCCCTTCAGGCAGAAAGGTATTCATCAGGGCCGCGGCCAGAATCAACTATGATACCCCTCGCGGAAGCGGTACACGCCGTTACAACTATAGTGAAGTAATGGAAGTGAATATTCCTTAACGTTTTGTATCAACAGCGGGGATGAGGATAATTTCAGAACTATCCTCATCCCCTTTTTAAATTACATTTCATGAACGGAGTTAAGATAATCACAAATCTGGCTGCGACTGCGCTGCTCGTGTCAGCCTGTGCCGCCGGACATGTGGCATCGGAAAACAATACCAAGACGACATTCCAGACATCACGCGGATGGATGCCGGAAATAGACAACAGGGCTGATGCCGTGATGGTTTACGGCGTCGGCGGAAATCCGTCAGACAAAGGACGTGGAAAGAAAACTTTGGAAGACAGAATCGCATCCTGGAAAGAACGTGGATATAAGGTGGATTTCATGACCGGCATAGCCTGGGGAGAGTACCAGGACTACTTTACCGGAGAATGGGATGGAAAATGGCATCTCGATGAGGGACAGGTCAATGCCGAAGGCGATACCATATGGCATGGTCATATGGTGCCGTATATTGTCCCTACAGAAAACTATCTTGAATATTTCAAGGAAAGACACATCAAGAGAGTCATTGATGCCGGCATAACTTCCATCTATCTGGAAGAACCGGAATTCTGGGCGCGCTCAGGCTACAGTGAGGCGTTCAAACGCGAATGGAAAGAATATTACGGAACAGACTGGAGACCACAGGACGAGTCTCCTGAGGCCACATATATGTCCGGAAAGCTCAAGTACCATCTGTACTATAGGGCTCTGGACGAGGCGTTTACATTCGCCAAGGAATATGGCAGGAGCAAGGGCCTTGATGTGAAATGCTACGTGCCGACACATTCGCTCCTGAATTACTCGCAGTGGAAGATAGTCAGTCCGGAAGCAAGTCTGGCATCCCTTCCTTGTGTGGACGGTTATATCGCACAGGTATGGACCGGAACCTCCAGAGAACCGGACTATTACAACGGCATCTGCAAGGAAAGGGTATTCGAAACCGCATTCCTGGAATACGGCTGCATGGCATCAATGACAGCACCTACCGGCCGCAAGGTCTGGTTCCTCACGGATCCTATCGAAGATCGGCCGCGTGACTGGGAGGATTACCGCAGAAACTATCAGGCCACATTCACGGCCCAGCTTCTCTATCCGCAGATAAACAGCTATGAGATAATGCCTTGGCCTGAGCGGATCTATACCGGACTCTATAACAAGAGCAAGGACTCTGACGAGAAGATACACATCCCGTCGGACTATGCCACCATGATGCAGATAATGGTCAATGCCCTTCAGAATATGCCTTTGGCGGAAACTCAAGTGTCAGGCACACACGGAATCAATGTGCTGATGGGCAACTCCCTAATGTTCCAGAGATTTCCTGAACATGAAGGATACGATGATCCGCAGCTGTCCAATTTCTATGGAATGTCAATGCCGCTTCTCAAGACCGGTGTCCCTGTAGGAATCGTGCACATCGAGAACCTCGGATTCGAAAAGGCATTGAAAGATACCAAAGTGCTGATTATGACCTATTCCAATATGAAACCTCTGGATTCCAAGGCCCATGCCTATATTGCGGAATGGGTAAAGGCGGGAGGAAATCTCATATATGCAGGACGTGATGATGACCCGTTCCAGACTGTGTCTGAATGGTGGAACAAGGACGGGAACAACTATGCCTCCCCATCCGACCATCTGTTCTCTCTTATGGGCATAAGTTCAGCTCCATCTGCAGGGGACTACAAGTTCGGAAAAGGCAAAGTGCGTATAATCCGTCAGGACCCGAAGGAATTCGTGCTGGAGAAAAACGGTGCGGAACCGCTGATTGGCGCAGTTGAGGAATTGTGTGGCGGCAACATTGAAAAGAAGAACAGCTTTCTCCTCGAAAGAGGCATGTATCTTCTCGCCGCGGTATTGGACGAAAGCGTTTCTCCGGAGTCTTTGAAACTTGAGGGCCGATATATTGACCTGTACGACCCATCCTTGCCGATATGTCAGAATGTCGAGGTCAGACCTGGCGTGCAGCGGCTTTTCATTGACCTTTCCAAAGTCAGAAAGGACAGTCCGATGATACTCGCGGCAGCCAGCCGTGCGGAAAACGAGACACTCTCGGGCCGGACCTTCTCGTATGTCGCCAAAAGTCCGGCGGCTACTGTCAATGTCTCCAGAGTCCTTCTGCCTGCTGCACCCAAGTCGCTCAAGGTCAATGATAAAGAATGCCTTGACCTGAATTGCTGGGATGAAGCCAGCCAGACCTATCTTCTCACATTTGACAATAATCCGGACGGAGTGGCCGTTGAATTTGCTTGGTAAGTAACATTAACATTGATATGAAAAAGACAATAATTCTTGCAGCTGTGGCTGCGGCAGCCGTGTCCTGCAACATTGACACAACTGTTTCAGAGAACTCGTTGAGGGCTCCGGCCTATCCTCTCGTTACCATCGACCCTTATACGAGTGCGTGGTCGATGACCAACGAACTTTATGGCTCGTCAGTCTGCCATTGGACAGGAAAGGAATTTCCGCTGATAGGTGCCTTGAAAGTGGACGGTGAAGTCTATCGTTTCATGGGCATCGAGGATTCCGACCTGCTGACATTGGCTCCGGTTGCCCAAGAAGGGGACTGGACCGGAAGATATACTGAAAGTGAGCCTGCAGGAGACTGGACCTCGGAATCTTACAGCGACGCTTCATGGAAAGTCGGCCAGGGAGCATTCGGAACTGACGACGATACTTATGCCAAGACCCTTTGGGAGTCCAGATATATCTGGGTGAGGAGGGAAATCGAGATCAATGATGATTTCTCGGGACGTCAGCTCTACCTGTATTACAGCAATGATGACCATGCCGTATTTTATGTCAATGGCGTGAAGATTCTGGATACAGGCAACAACTGTAACCATGACGCCCTGTATCCGTTGGGCGCAGATGCTGTGGCTGCACTCAAGCCGGGACGCAATGTCCTGTCGGCCAGCTGCGAAAATACAGGCGGCCTGGCTATCATTGACTTCGGCCTGAAAATGCCTTCAGAGCCTGTGAGCGTCCTTTCCAAGACCGCCGTACAGAAGTCAGCTGATGTGCAGGCTACCCAGACTCATTATCTCTTTACCTGCGGCCCGGTGGACTTGAAACTGACCTTCTCCGCTCCGCTTTTCCTCGATGACTTGGATCTGGTGAGCCGTCCGGTGAACTATATCTCTTATGAGGCTGTCTCCAATGACGGTAACAAACATGATGTGGGCATCTATTTCGAGGCATCACCAAGATGGGCTTCTGACAAGAACTGGCAGGAAACCATCTCCGAGACTTACACAAAGGACGATCTTGTCTATCTGAAAGCGGGCACCAAGTCTCAGGAGATTCTTGCGAAGAAAGGCGAGGACCTGAGAATCGACTGGGGATACTTCTATCTTGCTGCGGATGCTGACAAGATGGACGCGGGAGTCGGCAAGGCTATTGACTTGAGAAACTGTTTCAAGGAAGGAGGCCGTCTCTCTGAAATCGGCGTGAAAGGCGAGAATTCGGAAGGAAGATTGTCAATGTCGAGAGACCATGGCAAGGCAAAGACCGCTGCCGGTTCTGTGATGATAGGCTATGATGATATCTGTTCGATTCAGTATTTTGGTGAAAATCTGAGGCCTTACTGGAATGCCGACGGAAAATCCTCTATAGAGGAGCAGTTTGCAAAGGCTCGTAAGGAAGAGCCTGCATTGATTGCCCGCTGCTATGATTTCGACAGGAAACTCATGCGTGAAGCAGAGAAAGCCGGAGGACGTGACTATGCCGAGCTTTGCGCTCTTGCATATCGTCAGGCTATACATGCCCATAAACTCGTGAAAGCTCCGAACGGGGACCTGCTCTGGCTGTCGAAGGAGAACAACAGCAACGGCTCCATCGGAACAGTCGATGTTACATATCCTTCAGCGCCTCTGTTCCTGCTGTATAACCCGGCTTTGGCAGAAGGCCTCATGAACCATATCTATTATTACAGTGAGAGCGGCAAGTGGACCAAGCCTTTCCCTGCCCATGATGTAGGAACCTATCCTATCGCCAACGGTCAGACCTATGGCGGTGACATGCCTGTCGAGGAGGCAGGAAACATGCTTTCTCTTACGGCTGCAGTCTGCCATTATTCCGGCAATACCGAATATGCCGCAAAGCATTGGGAGACAATGACCACATGGACCAAATATCTGGAGCAGTTCGGCCTGGACCCTGAGAATCAGCTCTGTACGGATGACTTTGCCGGACATTTCGCCCACAATGCGAATCTTTCTGTCAAGGCCATCCTCGGTATCGCGTCATACGGATATATGGCTGACATGCTCGGTAAGAAAGATGTCGCTGAAGAGTATCTCGGAAAGGCCCGCAAACTTGCTGGGGAATGGGTGAAAATGGCTGACGACGGTGACCATTACCGTCTTACATTCGACAAGGCCGGCACCTGGAGCCAGAAGTATAATCTTGTATGGGACAAACTCCTCGGCCTCAATATCTTCCCTGATTCTGTCAGACAGAAGGAAATCGGATATTATCTTTCCAAGATGAATGTTTACGGACTTCCTCTTGACAGCCGTGAGACCTATACCAAGACTGACTGGATTATCTGGACAGCTACCATGGCTGATTCGGAGAAAGATTTCCAGTCTTTCGTGGCGCCTGTCCACAAATTCATGAACGAGACAGTGGACCGCGTACCTATGTCAGACTGGGTATTTACGGACAAGCCTAACTACAGAGGATTCAAGGCGCGTTCTGTGGTTGGAGGATACTTCATCAAAATGCTTGAAAACAATGAAAAATAACAGATTACTATCTATTGTCGCCTGTGCTTCGATTGTAGCGTCATGCTGCGGAGAATCTGAGCCTCAGTATGTTGACAATCCTGTGGACTATGTAAGCACACTTGTCGGTTCAGAGTCCACATTCCAGCTTTCCACCGGCAATACCTACCCTGCAGTGGCAATGCCATGGGGAATGAACT
>FR890593.1 GCA_000435075.1 Bacteroides sp. CAG:770
GCAGGGGCGGTCGTATGGCGTGGAACTCTATGTCCAGAAGACACTCGGCCGCACCACCGGAACCGTCTCATATACATTGTCCAAGACCGACCGCATCTTCCGCGACGGCACCATCAACAATGGAAAACGCTTCCCGTTCGTTTATGACCGCAGGCACAACTTCTGCGTCAGCCTGAACCAGAAACTCGGTAAAAGAGTGGACCTGAGCGCAATATGGACCATTGCCTCCGGAAACTGGATGACGGTCTCCACCAGGTCGACAGTTACACTCTCTCCGGACGGAAAGGGTATGTCAATGGTGGACTATATTTCCAGCAGGAACAATTACAGGCTTCAGCCGTCCCACAGGCTAGATTTCAGCGTCAATATCCACAAGAAGAAACGTCATGGCGAGCGTATCTGGAACTTCGGAATGTACAATGCCTATGGCGCCAAAAATCCTAACTGGGTGACTTTGGACAGCAGGGAAGTGAAGAACCCGGACACCGGGAAAACCACGTATACCCCGGCATTGAGCAAGAAGACCTTCCTCTTGTTCCTTCCTTCTTTCAGTTACACCTTCAAGTTCTAGAAATCATGAAAAAGTCAATATTGATAATGATTGCGGCAATGATGTCGGTCGCATGTGAAGAGTACATTGACCTGCGCAGGGAAGGCCCGGAGAAGATGCTCGTG
>FR890594.1 GCA_000435075.1 Bacteroides sp. CAG:770
TCCTTCACAAATCTTTACCAACTTATTTTTTCATGCTTACAAAATATTTTGCGTGTATGGAAATTGTCTGTGGAAAATGGATGGTATGTGAGTGATTATTGTGTTGCCGGAATTTGTCATGAAAATCTTGTGAAGTCATGGAAATCGGACGGATTTTGGCTATTAAAACGAAAAAAGTCAGAAAAATGTTAAAAAAAAGTCCAGAAAAATTTGGAGGTAAAGAAAAAGTGCGTATCTTTGCAGTCCGTTTGAGAAACAACGGTAGTTCATTGAAAATACTGAAAGACTAAGTACAAGGAAGCAAGTACCAAACACAAAAAAATCGAGAGCGTTAATTTCTAGGAAATTATAAGTGCCGGATTGAACTTGAGAAATAAGAAATATACAAAGAAGAGTTTGATCCTGGCTCAGGATGAACGCTAGCGGCAGGCTTAACACATGCAAGTCGAGGGGCAGCGCGGGGTAGCAATACTCTGGCGGCGACCGGCGGAAGGGTGCGTAACACGTGAGCGACTTGCCCGATACAGGGAGATAACCGGTGGAAACGCCGACTAATATCCCATACGACATGAGGCTGCATGGCCTTGGGTTGAAAGGTTCGCCGGTATCGGATAGGCTCGCGGGACATTAGCTGGATGGCGGGGCAACGGCCCACCATGGCGACGATGTCTAGGGGTTCTGAGAGGAAGACCCCCCACACTGGGACTGAGACACGGCCCAGACTCCTACGGGAGGCAGCAGTGAGGAATATTGGTCAATGGGCGGAAGCCTGAACCAGCCATGCCGCGTGAAGGACTAAGGCCCTATGGGTCGTAAACTTCTTTAGACGCAGAGCAATAAGGGCCTCGCGAGGTCCGATGAGAGTATGCGTAGAATAAGCATCGGCTAACTCCGTGCCAGCAGCCGCGGTAATACGGGGGATGCGAGCGTTATCCGGATTTATTGGGTTTAAAGGGTGCGTAGGCGGCGAATTAAGTCAGCGGTGAAAGACCGGGGCTCAACCCTGGAAGTGCCGTTGATACTGATTGGCTAGAATACCCTTGCCGTGGGAGGAATGAGTGGTGTAGCGGTGAAATGCATAGATATCACTCAGAACACCGATTGCGAAGGCATCTCACGAAGGGGCGATTGACGCTGAGGCACGAAAGCGTGGGGATCGAACAGGATTAGATACCCTGGTAGTCCACGCAGTAAACGAT
>FR890595.1 GCA_000435075.1 Bacteroides sp. CAG:770
TATGAGTCAACCTTTTTCAGTATAATACAAACGTTAGGATTTTAGCAACTTGTCCGTAAATACCCACCATTTTCCGGACAAACGTACTGGGTTTTGCTATCGAACTGACATTAATCATGAAAATTCAAAGCCATAGAAAAACGGTGACAAATAATGCGGTTTTTTTACACCAGTTTCAGACGGGGGCTTTTTAGTTATCCTAAACACAGGGTTTTCTCCCTGCCCCATAGTCAGAGCTGCTCTTGAGACCGCAAGTACGAACGGGGACATCCGGCCTTTTGCAAGGTTTGTCGTTTCGATTCTCAAACAAAATGCGAAATTTTTGTAACTTAGTGGGCGTAAATATGAATGCCCAATGGACCCTATATACAACTATTCCCTCTGTGCCGCGCTGCCGTTGATGCTGTTTTTCGGCTTCTATTTTTTGTTTGGCAGAACTCCGGAAAAGGCGATTTTTGAGAATTATCTGCGTTCCAGACGCATTATGGGTGTGGCAATGTTGTTGCTTGCGGCCAACTATTCAGTGCATTTCTTTATGAAAGTCCGTTTCAATGACGCTGATGCCGCAATCCTGATGAACCTGTCCACTTATTTCCTGTGCTACTGGCTGTTCAGTTCAGCTTTTACCACATTGCTTGACCGCAATTATATAACCGGACGCAGGTTATTGACACATATCTCCTTGTGGATACTGTTTTCCGCTATTTCCTGCATTGTCCTGAAACTGTTGCCTAGAGGTAAATTTCAGACGGTATCGATATTGGCCTTGGCAGTATGTCTGGTCGCCTACGGCTTGTTTCTGACATGGCGATTGCTCAGGACCTATCACATGGTCATCCGCATGTTCGATGCTACTCATTCAGACGATATAGGGGCCTATATCAGATGGCTTTCCGTTGTCACTTATTGGGCTGTAATATTCGGTGTCGGCTGCGGACTGCTGACGTTCCTGCCCGACAGATATGTCTATATCTGGATTCTGATGTCAATCCCGTTCTACATCTATCTCTTCCTTTGTTATCTGACTTATCTGCTGTTTTACGAGCAGGTGGAAGGTGCAATGGAAACTTATAAAGAGGACGACCGCAGCGAGCCCGGACCGACGCAAGAAACGCCGTCCTACCATGCCGAAATCGCTGAGAGTATAAAGGGCTGGATCAATGCTGACGGCTACGTCCGGACAGGCCTTACCATTAAAGACTTGTCGGAACAGCTTCATACCAACCGTACCTATCTCTCCGAGTACATAAATACCACATACGGAGTGTCATTCCGTGATTGGATTACAGGGCTTCGCATAGAATATGCGAAACGCCTGCTTGTACAATATCCCAAGTTGACGTTGGCCGATATTTCTGAGAGGTCCGGCTTTTTGTCACCAAGTCATTTTATCCGTCTGTTCAAAGAAAAAACCGGCTGTACTCCTACAAAATGGAGAAAATCATAGTAATGTGAAGGTTACTGAAATAGCCTAAACGACAAAGATGTGTGATTCTGACAATTGAAGGACTTTTTGTTTTCGGAAATCTTTCAGAAATGAATCCTCTTTGCTTTCTTTGTGCAGTGCATTTTACTGGCTTTTACGTGAAATGCGTTTTAAATCACTTGCTAATAAACAGCTTGACATTATGAAACGATTCTTTATTTCCCTTGCAGTATGTACTTTGCTGGCATCTGCAGTTTCGTGCGAATATGACGCACCGAACATCAACTTCACCACCACCGTTACCAATGATTATTCAGAAGTCATAAAGGCTCTCCAGGACCAGACATTGACGATTGCCGAAAAATTGAAGATCCTCAATGACGCTCTTGAAGATCAGACATTGACCATTACCCAACAGGTGGATATTCTGAAGAAAGCCTATGAAAACGGAGTCCTCAAGTATGAGGATTTGTTCGGCAAACTGTTTGACCAACTTGGAAAAATCAAAGAAAGTACTGAAGAAAAACTCGACGCCATCAAGGGGGCGCTCGAAACAGTAAACGAGGACATGAAAACCAAGCTCAACGTCATCAATGAAGCAATCAAGAAAGGAATAGTGGATGTCAATGCCAAACAAGACCTTATACTGACAGCATTGAACAGTTTGTCGTCGTATAAATTCACCAAAGACGAACTGTTGGAGGTCGGCGATGACTATCTGCTGGTCCACTCATTGTTCTGGAACAAGAATTTCGAAAATTATGAGGTCGTAAGGGCCCTTATGGATTTGATACCGATATCATTGCCTGCACGATATAAATTCTGGTACCGCCAATCCTCAGGCAGATATCCATTTAGTGGAAGAGAGACAACGAGTTTCTATGGCCCGGCTATTACGGAAGGCGGAGTTTTCAATTGCGTAAGAGGTGCAAGCGATTTGTTCCTTGCGATTGACCTCGAATGGAACAGCGGCGCTCCACACTACAGGTCCGTCGGCGAGTACAACTGCTACCTGATAAAAAAAGTATATAAAAGCGGATATGCCTATTTCATCGTAGATAAGGGAGACAAGACAGCCGGAATCAAAGTCAAGCCGATGTCATCAATACCGAGCGGCGACACGTTTAATGATTATTCCAACGTAATCACATACGAGCATCGTTTCGAAGCCGAGAAAGGAAGAACCGGAGTCTGGGGCTACAGAGGCCTGGCAAATGGCCAATTACCCGGAGATACAGTTAAAGGTGTAGACTTTATATTCGTGAAAGACGAGTAACCGCTAAACACTTGATTATGAAAAGATCATTAACATTGACATTGACAGCGACAGCGATCCTGTTCGTGCCCCTCATTGATATCGGGGCTCAGGAGCGCGGCAGCGGGACCTATCGTACATGCACCTGGAGCCTGTATGGAGAAGCCGGCGCCACGATGTCGCATGGTATCGGCATTTCGAATGTGAATGCAGCTCCATGGACAAGCGTCTCCCCGGAAATCGGGGCTGGCGTGTCCTTCAACATACGCCCGTGGATCCGTCTCGGCCTGAACTACGATTTCTCCAAGTACGCCAGAGAATTGAGGTTCGACAAGTTACAGCCATTAGGAGATTCCGCTGGGGATGGCACCATTGACATTGACGGGAATCTCTCCGGAGATATTCTTCCGGACATAGATGGTTCGGTGACAGGGGACAGGCTTCTCCTTGAGAAAACCGGCGGACTCGCTTATACGAAGATGTGGACACAATACCATGCCACCGACCTTACGCTGGAGTTCAACGTGATGGAAATCTGGAAGAACCGGACAGACAAGCGTTTCAACCTCTACGCGGGAGCGGGTTTCGGCTGGCTCTTCGCCAGGGGCAATACCTATAATATCGCCATGGGCAATGAGCGCTGGAAAGAAAAGTACAAGGAAACCACCAATATCTGGCTCAAGGCCGAGAACACCCGCCACAACTATAATATAGGATATGTTCCAATGCTGGTTTCCGCGGAATTCGACGTGAGCCCTATCGTGACATTGGGATTACAGGGCAATTATAAGAGACTTTTAAAGTGCGACAATGCCCCGAAAGGAATCGGTACCGTGTCCATGGTCGTGAGGCTGAATCTTCTCGGCGAAAAGTCCGGATACAAGAGCAAGTCCGGCAAATTACGTGAATCCGAGAATGCTCTGGCCGCAATGAGGGACATGAATGAGGCTGTGAAAGAAGATTGTGAGGATTCCGTGCATTCGCTGAAGGATGACCTTGCGGACTCCGAGAATGAAGTGGCCAGGCTGAAGTCTGAATTGGAAGATCTCAAGAAGGAGAATGAGGCGCTCAAGTCGCAAGCGGAAGAGAAGCCGAAAATGTCACGTGACACCCTCGGCAACATCTGTGTCATGTTTGATTTCGACAGCAGCAAGTTACGCAAGCAGGCCAAGATAGAACTCGATGATTTCGCAAAGAGGATAAAGTCAACGGAGGGCTACGAGTTGTTTGTTACAGGAGAGGCTTCTGCAAGTGGAGATAGCAGATATAACCTGAAGCTCAGTGAATTGCGCATTGACAGCGTTATCAGTCACCTGAGCAAAAAGGGCATCGATTGCAGTCGGGCATATCGCCAGCCGCTCGGCGACACAGGAAAGGATTCGTCGAAATCAGCTCAGCGTGTCACGATACTTATTGTCTCTAATTGACATAATGTCGCTTGTGATGAGTAACGTATGGGCTGACTTAAATGACCTTTTCATTCTTGTTCCGGAATCAGGCGCTCCTTCTGTGGAACTGATTTGCAATAAACTGAAGAAATGTCTATCTTTAGGATTCACTGACAAACTAATAGACAACAGCCATGGGAAACGGAAAATTCTTGCAGTTCTTGACTTTACTGCTATGCCTTTGCTTCGGATATTTCACATATAAGGCCTATAGTGATGTCCAGCAGGTTAAGGAAGAAAACGCGATTTTGCATGAGGCTCTGGATTCGCTGCTCGTCGGGTCGACGATGACTTCACCCGATGCTGAGCCGGATCCTCTGTCGGCGGCTTCAAGCATATCTGCATTTATGGATGAACTTATCACAGACGCACGCAAAGAATACCGCGCCGGCAAGAAGGCCAATGCCAAAGAGGCGTTGAGGATTCAGGTGAAATCTTCTTATCGGATGGAGGACAGATATGTCAGGACCCGTGTCGAAGATCCTGAAGTGCGTGGAAATGCTGAAGGAATTGTCAAGCTTGACATCGCAATAGACAAGTGGGGTGATGTCAAGTCCGCCAAGTTGAATTCGGCTTCTACGATTACAGATGAGGAGGTAATCGAGGCTTGCAAGAAAGCGGCACTCAAAACCGACTTCAGTGATAACTATGACGTCACGATTCAGCGGGGCACGATTACGTACACTTTCTACAGATAGGAATCAAACATTTGTCAGAACATTGACACTGCCGACTATTACCCGACTTGTCCGGAAAACCGCCATGTTTTCCGGACAAGTTGTTGCTATTCAGTGACTTGTATTATACTGAAAAAGGTTGACTCAT
>FR890596.1 GCA_000435075.1 Bacteroides sp. CAG:770
AACCTAAATCAGGAAAATACAACTTGTCCGGAAAAGCCTATGCATTTCCGGACAAGTTGTTCCTATATGCGCCCTAACCTCGCCATACAGCCATACAGTGTAAGCCATATCACCGGACTTTGAAACATTTTTTTAATAAAACAATTTAGCATATCGGGGAATTCAGTTGTCTTACTCATACAAAACATTTTTATACACACTATGAAACTGAATTTCATAACAGCTGCCGCAATGGCAGCGACACTGCTGGTGGCAGCGACAGGTTGCCAAAAGCAGAGCGAGTCGGAGATTCACGACACTGTCGTAATCCAGACAAAGCTGACATCCGGAACGCCGGCCACTAAAGTCACGGGCGGCGAAGACAACATCACGATTGCCGCAACATGTGACTGGTCACTGGAAGGCGAAGACTGGTTCACCATCGAACCGGCATCAGGCGCACAGGGTATCAGCGAATCCACAATCACCACACAGCCTAATAACACCGGAGAAGACCGCAAAGGCACTATCAAACTCAAAGCAGGCTCATACACAAGCACTTACACATTTACGCAAGCCGGCAGATAATGATAATTGAAGACTACAGACGCATTTTCGATTTCTTTTTCAGCGGAGTGGAGATTCCCGAAAAACTAAGACAACAGTTTTTCGGATGGCTCGAAATACATGGAAACGAGCCGGAAACCAAAGCCCTGCTCGAAGAATATTGGAATGAAGTTTCGTCAGCCGCACCCGAATTCAACCTCACGGAAGGACTGGAAAAACTGATGACCAGACTCGGAACGGGAAACAGCATTGACAAAAATGCAAACGACTCCATCGCCGAGGCTAAGGTCAATGCCAGAGTAAAGGACGCACAAACCAATACCGCTGAGAAAAACCATCAGGTCAATGCCGAGGCAAGAAGCACAGATGACAATGCCATCCCGGGAATCAGCCACGAATTATCCGGCTCACCGGAAAAAGATGGAAGAAAACCATTCCGCAGCAAGGCATTGAAATACTGCATTGCAGCAGCTGCCGCGGCAGCTCTCTTCCTCACAGGCGCAGCAACATCCGAACTGGTGACGGGGAAAAGACAGGAAACGGTCCTGATGGCATCGTCGGAAAACATCAGTTCCTACACGCTCCCCGACGGGTCGAAAGTATGGCTGAACAAAAACAGCTGGCTCACCTACAACCAAAGGTTCGGAAAGAGGACCAGACAGGTGGCGCTCAAAGGAGAAGGCTACTTCGAGGTCAACAGGGACGAGCGGCGGCCATTCATCGTGAAAATGCAGAACGACCTGGACATCAAGGTTTTGGGTACGACATTCAACGCATGCAATTACCCGTCCTTGAACAAGGCAGAAGTCATTCTGCGCTCAGGCTCAGTACAGGTCTCAGACAACGGACGCAACGAATATGTCATCCTGAAACCTAATCAGAAATTCACCTGGAACGAAGGAACGGCCGAAATTTCATCCGTCAATGCAATGAACTGCTGCAGATGGTTCGAGCACAGACTTGTCTTCGACAACGTAAAACTCAAAGACATACTTGAAAACCTCTCCCACAAATACCAGACAGAGATTTCTCTCAATGTCGGGAATCTGGCGGACAAGCATATGTCAATGACAATCAGGGATGAATCCGTCGAGGACATCCTTGACATCCTGACAACTCTGCTCCCTATAAGATGGAGATATCAGGGCGCGGAAATCATAATTGAAAACAAAACCAAAAAACATTAATAATGAAAGGAATCTCTAACATTCTTCCTTCATTCACCCGCATAGGCCTCAGCATAATATGCGCCCTCTGCATCACGTCAAACGTGTTCGCACAGGACAGGAAGGCCAATGTGAATGTAAAGGATGTGACAGTAAAGGAGCTTCTCAGAGCCATCGAGGCGGGGAGCACCTACACATTCGCTTATGTCGATACCGACATTGACTTGACCAGAAAAGTGACAGTATCAGCCACGAACAAAGACATTGAAACCATCATAAAGGAAGTTCTTCCCGGTGTCAATGTCGAATTCAAGGACCAGAAGATTCTCCTCAGCAACAAGCCTGCGGTATCCAAATCATCAGTCCAGAGTGCCACTCAGCCGGTAGCCCAGAGGACAGTCACAGGAAAGATTGTCGATAAGGACGGCCAGCCGGTCATCGGCGCAATGGTCATCGAGAAAGGCACACAGAACGGAGCCAGCACTGACATTGACGGTAACTATTCACTCAAAGTCAGGGGTGCCGCGACTCTGGAAGTGTCCCTCATCGGCTACAACACCATCACATCAGCATTGACAGAAAACCAGACAAAGGCGGACTTCATCCTCGAAGAGGAAGCCATCAAACTTGATGATGTCGTAGTCATCGGTTATGGTGTGCAGAACAAGAGAGACGTGACCACCTCAGTCGCATCCATCAAGGCCGAAGATTTCGCAAATGCCCCGACAACTGACTTCCGTGAGTCAATGGCAGCCAAGATGCCTGGTGTCCAGGTCCTCAACCTCGGCGGCCAGCCTGACGGCAATGTCACAGTGCGCGTCAGAGGTATCCAGTCTGCGACATCCGGAAATGACCCGCTCTATGTCATTGACGGCATCCCTTGCGATTCCCGAGCTTTCGCGAACCTCGACGGAAACGACATCGAAAGCCTTGAGGTATTGAAAGACGCCTCAGCAGCAGCCATTTACGGTTCCAGAGGTTCATGCGGTGTCATCATCGTCACGACAAAACGAGGCAGCGGCGACAAGCCGGTGATTTCATACGACGGCCAGTTCAGCGTTTCCAACGTATCCAAGAAAATAGACATGCTGGACGCTTACGAGTTCGCAACCATGTTCAGGGAATCACGTAACGGTTCTTACCTTTTCAGCGACCCTACAGGATCCATCTCAGATCCGTCTGCCGGCCGTCCTGAGGTTTACCACAGAATCGATCCGCTTATCAATGCCTATCTCGAGGACAAGACAGGAACATTGACAAATACCGACTGGCAGGACGAGATTTTCCGCACGGCGCTTTCACACAAGCACTCACTCAGCGTCTCTGCGAGAACCAAGAGTTTCAACTACTATATCGGAGCCAACTATCTCTATCGTGAAGGTACCGTAATAGGCTCAGACTTCGAAAGATACGGCATCCGCGCAAACTTGGACGGAAAGAAAGGCAACCTCAAATACGGCGTCAGCTTCTCCCCTTCCTACTCCAAGACAAATTATGTGGATACTGACTCACAGTATGGCGGAGACGGTATCATCGCATCAGCATTGATGGCTCCACCTATCTTCCCTGCCTACAATTCTGACGGTTCCTACAACTGGGACATGAACGGTTTCCTGAAGAAGAATTCATGGAACACACAGACAAACGAGGTGCTCAACCCTGTTGCACTTGCACTCGAAGTCGATGACGTAAGAGAGAAACTGAACATGGTCGGCAACGTCTATGCCTCGTACGAATTCATCAAAGGCCTTGAATACAAGCTCACTATGGGAGGCGACTACTACTCATATATCAGAAACTACTACAGACCTTCATACCTTCCGCTGAAGGGCGTGAAATACTATGACGCGCCATCTGCTCCTACAGCAGCAAATTACGCGAACTCTTATTTCCACTGGACAATCTCCAACCAGCTTTCATTCAACAGGAAGTTCGGAGACCACTCCATCAATGCCGTAGCCGTCTATGAGGCTGAAAAACAGACTATCCAGACATCAGCGATAAAGGGTACCGGCGTGGCAGGAGACGACAAAGTCAGGACAACCAAAGGCAAGACCCTTTCTGTCGATGACACTTACAATAACAAGTACGCCTATACTTTCGCCTCATGGCTCGTCAGGGCACAGTATTCATACAAAGGACGTTACATGATATCCGCTTCCATCAGAGGTGACGGTTCCTCAAGATTCGCCCCTGACACCAGATGGGGATACTTCCCTGCCGCATCCATCGGTTGGCGTATCAGCGACGAAAACTTCATGAGAAACGCAAAGTGGCTGAATGACATGAAACTGCGCGTCAGTGTAGGTCAGACAGGTAATGCACAGATCGGAAACTCCGAATATCTCGCGCTCTACGGAACCACCACCAACGACATGGGCAACGGCGTCATCAACACCGTCTATCCTAGCCAGATTGCGAACAGCAAGCTCGGATGGGAGAAAAACACCCAGGTCAACGGAGGTTTCGACGCAAATCTCTGGAATGGTCTCCTCGGCATCAATGCTGATTTCTATTACTCCAAGACTACCAACATGCTTTTCGATGTTCCGGTATCTTCAGTTTCAGGTCTCACGACTTCCAACATGAACATCGGATCAATGCAGAACAAGGGTGTCGAAATAACATTGACCTCACACAAGGCCTTCGGAGACTTCTCCCTCGGCCTCAACGCCAACTGGTCACTGAACCGCAACAAGGTCCTCCACCTCGGCGATGAAGACGCCCCTATCATCAAGGAATCTTCATATGCCGGCGGCTATTACATCACCCAAGTCGGCCAGCCTGTAGGATGCTACTATCTTCTCGTACAAGACGGCATCTTCCACAACCAGGAAGAACTCGATTCATATCCTCATTTCGAAACGACTACCGTCGGTGACTTCCGTTTCGTGGATGCAGACGGCGACGGTATCCTGGACAAGAACAAAGACCGCGTCATCGTGGGCAACTACATGCCTGACTTCTACTATGGATTCGGCATCCAGCTCGGCTGGAGAGGCATTGACTTCGCAGCCAATTTCCAGGGAGTCTATGGAAACGAAATCCTGAACCTCGAAAGACGTTATCTCCTCAACATGGAGGCATCTTCCAACATGATGAAGGAGTCTCTCAAGAGATTTCCTTACGGCAACCTCAACAGGGCTACCCGCAAGTCTTCCGGAAACAACGGAGCATGTACCTCCACCTTCCATCTGGAAGACGGTTCTTACCTGAGGCTCCAGAACATCTCTCTCGGCTACACCATGCCGGACAAGTGGTTCCACAGGACAAGCATCTCCAAGATGAGACTTTACATCCAGGCCAACAACCTGTTCACATTGACCCACTACACAGGATACAACCCTGAGGTCAACAAGAGGTCTTCTGATGCTCTCAGACCGGGCGAGGACTACTGTTCTTACCCTCTTTCAAGGACATTCAGCGTAGGTATCAACTTTAACCTGTAATCGGATATGAAGAACAAAATCATAAAAATAGCATTGACAGGAACCTTGCTCCTGGGCCTCGCATCTTGCAGCGACAGCTTTTTCGAGCAGTATCCGTCAAACAGCATAACTGAAGGAAACTTCTACAAGACAGACGACGACTTCAACCAGGGCATCTATTCCTGCTACCATAAGATGAAGACCCAGATGGGTTTCTTCCTCAATGAACTCGCATACCGCAGCGACGAGTGCTATCTCGAGTCAATGGCAGTGTCCACCCAGGACAGATATGACATTGACCATTTCCAGGAGAAGTCCAACAACGGTATCATGAAAAACATCTGGAACGCCTGGTACAACGGCATTTACAGATGCAACGACGTGCTTGTCCACATGGACGGCAAGAAACTCACCAACGGAGACAAATACCGCGGTGAGGCTCTGTTCCTCAGGTCATGGTGGTATTTCAGCCTCTACCGCGTATTCGGCGGCGTGCCTGTGACTACCACTGTCGTTTCTCCTGCTGATGCCAAGACCATCGCAAGATGCAGTGACGAGGACATGTACAACAGACTTACCCAGGACCTCAGCGAGGCCATCAGCCTTCTTCCGGCAAAAAGGTCAGCCGAGACTGCCAGGGTAACCAAGATTGCTGCACAGACACTGCTTGCCAAGGTTTATCTCACTTTCGGCAAATATCCTGAGGCCCAGAAAGTTCTGGAAGACGCATTGGCAGATGCCTCATATGGTCTGATGCCAAGCACGGCCCAGGTTTTCGACATCTCCAACAAGATGAACAAGGAAATCATCTTCGCACTGTACTACAACAAGACCAATGACAACGGACATGGCTACTGGTACAGCACCAATACCGGCGTACTTGCCGACATCACGAATCCTACCAAGCAGTTCAAGTCCATCTACAGTGCAGAGGACAAACGCTTCAACCTTATCAACACATACACGAAGATAAGCAACTCCCTGTATGCCATGACCAAGTGGATGGATACTTACGACGCACAGTTCACCACCCAGGTAGGCAATGATTTCCCTATGCTGAGATACGCTGACGTAGTCCTCATGTACGCGGAGGCTCTCGGACAGCAGGGCAACATCTCCGAGGCCCTCACATATCTGAACAAGACACGCACCCGCGCAAGTCTTCCTGAACTCACCACAGCCGAAGTTCCGGACAAGAAAGCATTCATCAAGGAACTTGCAGATGAAAGAGGACGTGAATTCGCTCTCGAAGGACAGAGATGGTTCGACCTCGTGCGTCTCGGACTCGCAGTCGATTATTTCAAGGAACTCGGATATTCTCTGGACGACCACAATCTCCTGTTCCCTATACCTCAGGACCAGATCGAAATTGTCAATAACAAGTCCATCCTTTGGCAGAACCCTGGTTTTTAATCTTCTTTAACATTGAAAATAATGAAAAAGTTATTGTTCAGCATATTGGCGGTCGCAGGTATCAGCCTGTCAGCAACATCCTGCTGGGATGAGAATATCCCTGAGGCAGGAGCCGCACGTCATCAGGTAACTGACTTGAAAGCCGTTCCTGGTGACGAAGAAGCACAGCTTTCCTGGTCAATGCCGGAAGGCTGGAATCCTACAGAGTACCTCATCACATACACTGACGGAGATAAGATTTCTCTCAGGACATCCGAAAAGAGTTACTCGATTACCGGACTTACCAATGGTGAAACCTACACATTTGAAGTCCAGGCCGTATATGGCGACCTCATTTCAGGCGCGGTAAGTGCTGCGGCCAAGCCAGCCACATCGAGATTTGCCGTTTCTGACCTCGCTGCAGAAGGAAGCGCAAACATGGTGATCCTTACATGGACAAAACCGTCCACAAACGTCACCTCATATACATTGACCTACTCCAGCGACAATACCGCGGCCCAGGAAGTCAGCATCGAAGCCGACAAGGAGAGCTACACTATAGATGAACTCGAAAATGATGTCATCTATACATTCTCTCTGGTAGCAAACTATGCGAAGGGTCCGTCAGAGCCTGCTGTCGTAAAGGCCATGCCGGCACTTGCTACACCTTACTTCCTCGACAGGACCACGGCAGCCGTGAACCAGCCTATCAAGTTCACGTTCAATACGGAGGGGTACCCGTCCGCCACAAATATCAGATGGACATTCCCTGACGGAAAGACATTGACAGGAACCGAAGTTTCATACGGCATCCCTTCATCCGGCACCCAGCAGGTAATCCTCACCATCCGTCTCGGAGACAAGGACAAGAGCTGGACTATCGAACTCCAGATCCGCGACTATGCAGTCAACTTCAACGAGTGGGTTTGCGTAGGCGCCAATTACAACGGATTCAAGGGTACCTGCCCTGTATTCTCTCCTGACGGAAAGACTGTCTATATCATAACCTTCTACAAGACGACCTGCCTGTATGCATTCAATGTCGAGACAGGTGAAAAGACTTGGGTTTATGAGCCTTCAGCCGTTTCTGGAAGTTACAATCCACTGACTGTCAACCCTGTAACAGGTGACATCTATTTCGGAACCACAACCGCCGGCCAGTTCTACTGCGTGAACGCAAGCGGCAGCCTCAAATGGAAATTTGACGGTGCAGGTTCAATGAAGAGCGCGGCTCCTGCCGTAAACAAGGACGGAAGCGTGGTATATGTCGGAGATGCTGCCGGCAACATCTTCGCCCTCGATGCGGCAAGCGGCGCAAAGAAATGGCAGGCTGCTCTCGGCTCAGCGACTGCAGGACTTCTTGTCAATGGCAATGAGCTCGTTGCAGGTGCAACCAACGGAACCGTGACATTCTACAACACGGCAGACGGTACAGCCATTTCTTCACTCAAATTCGCATGCATGACCGACATCACAGGTTTCGCTGTAGGAAATGACAAGAGAACAGTCTATCTCCCTGCAAAATCAGCGATGTGCTCATTCGACCTGGAGACCAAGACCATATTGGTAGAATCCCTGCCTGTGGCAGGCAACAACCTCTATGAGCCTGTAGTCGCGCCTAACGGAAACGTCTATGTGGCAGGAAAGGACAACTGTGTCTATTGCCTCGACAAAGATCTCACCAAGGTCATCTGGCAATATAAGCACACGGATTCTGCAGGTGGCGCGACCAACACATTCAACTACTCGCACCCTTGCGTGGATACAGAGAACCATCTCTATATCACCTCGGGCCAGGCAGGAAACGTGTCATACATCTTCAATGCTGACGGAACCATCAAGGAATCATGGACTTACGGTTCATCCAAGAACCAGAAGCAGATGGGCGGAAACAACTATCTGAATGGTATCCTCTACTCTGCATTCGTCGGTGCCAGCGGTGAAAACGGAGCATTCTACGGAAAATATGTAGGCGGTGAAAGAGCCAATACATGGAGCACCCACGGCGGTGACATCTGCGGCTCATGCTGCCTGAAATAAAAACCACGATATCCGGTGCGCCTCCGGGCGTGCCGGAACATTAAAAATCATTGAAAATGAAAAACTTGAAAATATTTTCAATCATAGCGGCAACATTGGCCTTGCCCGCATTTGTCGCCTGCACGGACGACGACAGCGCTAAGGTTCAGAACCTGGCTGCAAAAGCAACCATCACACAAGGTGGCTACTATTCTGCTGACGGAAGTCTGAAGACTCCGGCCTGGGGCAAAGAGGACAAAGCCGCCATCATGCTCTATGCTGACGGAAAACTCAGCAAGGCGACGGCAACCCCGCTTCTCAGCGGAAGCACAACTGCACAGTTCCTGTTCAACATCCTCGCCAACAGGGAGGAGACGGACGTCCTGAGCTGGTACCCTGCCGATGCCGAAATCTCCTTCAGCGGACACGACGTTACTGTCAACATCCCTACCGAGCAGACTGGCAGCGATATTCCGGTCATGTTCGGAATGGACAGGCAGAACATAAACCGCTACGAAGGATGCAAGTTCACGCTGAAGCCTGCCGGCTGCATGGTTTATGTCAATGTTGCCATGGGCGACTATGAGGTCAAATCATTGGAACTCACCGCCAACGGAGGCGAGAATATCGCAGGAACCGTTACTGTCAATGTTGACGAGGGCTCGGCAACAGCTACCGCATCTTCAGTTACGGTCACACCTGCCTCCCCTGTCGACTGCAGGACATCCTCCGTATTGATTCCGGTTTATTGCGCTCCGGTAACATTGACAAACGGCATTTCAGTAAAGATTACGACATCTGCAGGACAGACCATCACTTCATCCGTCAATGATAAAATGGTCCTCGAGGCCGGAGGAAAGTACAATACCGCGAAAGTCGCTGAGGGTGAATCCACTGAACTTGTTTTCTGCGGCGACAATCATGTATTCGTCATCAATGCCGACCTTGCGAAAGAGACTTATAAGGAGGGTATTCTCTGGAGCCTTGACGTGAAGACATTGGCTTCCGGTCTCGGCCTGGCCGCCAGCAAATGCGACCATCTGGACGACTGCAAGTTCGTGGACAACGGAACCAAGCTTCTGCTCACAAGTTCGTACGGCTGGTGCGCATTGCTGGACTATCCTACAGGCAACATGCTGTTCCATACGACCCAGGTGCCGAATGCTCACTCTGCAGAGTACATCCCTGGAGGATATGTAGCAGTGGCAACTTCGGTAGGAAGCACAGATTTGCATAATAATGTCCAGCTCTACAGCATTGACAAGAGCGAGCAGATTCTTGCAAAAGCATACCTCTATTCCGGCCACGGACTGGTCTGGGACTATAGCAGGAATGTGCTCTACGGTGCAGGTGGCGATGTCGTGAAGGTGTTCGATATAACACTCGGCGAGAAACCTGCAATAACATTGAAAAAGACCATCAAGGCACCGAAGAACGGCATCCACGACCTGATGCGTGTGGACAACAGCACTCTCACCGTCGCAGGAGACCATGCCTATCTTTTCAATGTCGATACGGAGATGTTCACGGAGATGGCTCTTTTCAGCGGTTCCTCATCCATCAAGTCATTGAATTACAATGGCGAGACCGGTGAAATCTGGTACACTGACGCCACCATCCCGGAAGGCAGCGAGAGCTGGTCATCACAGAAGATCCGCTACAGTACCAACAAGGACGGTTCCAGCGCTGACCGCATCATCAAGGTGCCTGACATGGACATGTACAAGGTGCGTGTAAGACAGTGGTAGAAAAGTTCTTTATAAAGTAATACTTTCGAATTACACCCGAAACAATTTTTGTCTATTTTTGCAGGTGAAATGCTTAACGACGACAGACATTTATTGAATCTTATAGCAGATGGGGATGTCAAGGCACTTGGCATCCTCTATGTGCTATATGCTGCCCGGATAAGGAATTTCGCCTTCAGTCTTCTGCAGAATTCCTCTGAAGCTGAGGATATCACACAAGACTTGTTTTTGAAGATATGGAACTCCAGGGAAAGCCTCAGAAATGTGGATTCCCTGAAGTCGTATCTGTTCAGCATGACGCACAATGCCGTGCTGAACTACATAAAACACAAAAACATACAAGACAAGTACAAGGTAGCGTCAGCCGGTATGATGTCGGAGCAATATGAGCCGGACTCAAAGTATGACACTTCGGAACTGCTCAAAAGCATTGACTTCGCCCTTGAGGGGATGAGTGTCCTCCGAAAGACGATTTTCCGGATGAACCGCTACGAACACAAGACATATCAGGAAATCGCTGACATATTGATGATCAGTCCGAAGACTGTCCAGTATCATATATCATGCGCTCTTTCCGAACTTAGGAAATTATTATAAAAACATTGATAAATGAAAAGAAGATTTTTGATTTTTGCGGCTGCAGTGCTCTGCTTCGTTTCTTGCGGAAATAAGGAGCCACAGTATGCAAACAGGGCTGAGAAGATTGTGGCCGAGATGCACAATCCTAATTCAAAATATGTCGTAGTTGCCTGTCACAGAGGCGACTGGAGAAATTATCCGGAGAATTCCATTCCGGCTATCGAGTCCATCATCAGGATGGGTGCCGATATCATGGAACTGGACCTCAAGCTTACCAAGGACAGCGTCCTCGTCCTCTCACATGACAAGACCCTCGACCGCTGCACTACGGGCAAGGGACTCGTCAGCGACTACACTCTGGATGAAATCAAGCAGCTGAGGCTGAAGAGGGCTCACGGCGTAGCCACAGACTCTCTCCGAATGCCTACACTCCGTGAGGCGCTCGAATGCTGCAAGGACAGGATCTGTGTCAATGTTGACCAGGGATATGAGTACTACGACATGGTTCTCGCCATCACCGAGGAGCTCGGGGTTACCGACCAGATTCTGATCAAGGGAAAGAAACCTCTCGCTGAGGTGGCTGCCAAAATGGCTGAGCATGAGCACAATATGATGTATATGCCTATCATTGACATCCAGAAAGAGAAGGGGCAGGCTCTGTTCAACGAATATATGGAGACCAAAACCGTTCCTCTGGCCTATGAGGTATGCTGGAAAAAGACAACCCCTGAGGTGGAGGATTGTTTCAGGAAGATACTGGCTTCAGGCTCAAAGCTTTGGATAAACACTATCTGGGGAAGTCTCTGCGGCTACCTGGATGATGACAAGGCTCTCGACTGCGGCAATCCTGCCGAGATCTATGATCAGGTCATAGCCTATGGCGCGTCATTGATCCAGACCGACCGTCCTGAGCAGTTGATTAAATATCTGCGTTCAAAGGGACTTCACGACTAATCATTGGATATAGATGTTCGATTTCTATAAAATAAGCGCGCCGTCTGCAAGCAAGGTGGCGCCTGAAAATACCGAAAAGGTCTGGAAGCGTGCACGTTTCCAGACTTTTGTCGCAATAACTCTCGGTTATGCCCTGTACTATGTGTGCAGGATGTCAATGGGTGTGATGAAGCAGCCGATTATCGATGCGGGGCTTCTCAATGCCACACAGCTCGGTATCATAGGTGCCTGTCTGTATTGGACTTACGCTGTCGGCAAGCTTGTCAACGGCTTTCTGGTCGACAGTTCCAACATCAAGAGGTTCATGGCCACGGGTCTCATCCTCTCGGTAACGGCCAATTTCCTGATGGGCGTCCTCGGTGTCGCCGCTGTCAATGCCGGTATCAGCAGTTCTGTGATTTTCGTTGTGTTCGCCATCATGTGGGCGATAAACGGATGGGCCCAGTCAATGGGTTCTCCTGCGTCTGTGGTTGCACTTTCCAGATGGTTCCCGCTGAAAATCAGAGGGACTTTCTACGGTTTCTTCAGCGCGTCCCATAACATTGGCGAGGGCCTGTCATTTGTCTTCGTCGGATCTATCGTTGCCGCTTTCGGGTGGAAATGGGGATTTTTCGGTGCCGCATGCGCCGGCATTCTCGGTGTCCTGCTGATTGTCCTTTGGCTTTACGATACGCCTGAGAGCAAGGGACTTCCGTCTATCGAGGAGCTTTCCGGTGAGGCTGTGCCTGCCAAGAAAGTCGAGGGCCCGGAGGAGACACGCAAGATTCAGCGGGCCGTACTGCGCAATCCCGGGGTCTGGATTCTTGCGCTTTCCAGTGCGTTCATGTATATGAGCCGTTATGCCATCAATGAGTGGGGTACCATTTTCCTCCAGGAAACCTACGACTATGACCTCACGTCAGCAGCCACGATTATCGGTATCAATCCTATTTTCGGTGTGCTGGGAACAGTGCTTTCCGGCTGGTTTTCCGACAAGGTCTTCAGGGGTGACCGCAAGTATCCGGCGTTCGTTGCCGGCATCCTTGAAGCCATCGCACTGTTCCTCTTCCTGTTCGGTGGAGGCAGCCACTTTGTCCTGATTTTGTCAATGATATTGTTCGGCATAGCCATCGGAGTCCTGATCAGTTTCCTGGGCGGTCTCATGGCCATTGACCTTGTCCCGAGGAAAGCCTCAGGCGCGGCTCTCGGCATAGTGGGCGTGGCATCCTACGCTGCCGCCGGCCTTCAAAACATTGTCTCAGGTCTCTTGCTGGACAACAACACTTTCGAGGCTGTCAACAAGCTTGGCGAGACAGTGACGAAGCATGATTTCACCTACGTGAGCTGGTTCTGGTTCGGTGCCGCAGTGGTTTCGTTCCTCCTCCCGATCCTGAACTGGAGACGCAAGCAGCAGGAAATCTAACCGCATTCTCCAAGTCGGCTTTATAAACGAATTTTGTCCGGATCTGCCCACGCATTTCCGGACAAAATTGTTTTCAGCATTTCAGAGGTGCGACCACCAGAACTTCCATTGTCTGGATGTCTGTTTATGGCTATTTCGTCTTGACAACAGCAGGTTATATCCTCAAATTAGAATTTGTCCGTAAAATTGTAGGGTTTTACGGACAAGTTACCAATTCTGAGCAATTGTCCGCCAGAAAACGTTTTATTCCGGACAAGTTGTGTTTTCGAACACATTTGTATTATACT
>FR890597.1 GCA_000435075.1 Bacteroides sp. CAG:770
GACTGAGATTCACGAGAGAAAGAGGAGAAGAGCGAACGGAGGATGCCTAGGCTATCCGGAGGCGAGGAAGGACGCGGAAAGCTGCGAAAATTTACGGGGAGCTGCAAACAGGCTGTGATCCGTGAGTGTCCGAATGGGGCAACCCGGCAGGCTGAAGGCCTGTCACCGGCGATTTGCCGGGGCGAACGCGGGGAACTGAAACATCTCAGTACCCGCAGGAAGAGAAAGAAACATCGATATCCTGAGTAGAGGCGATCGAAAGGGGCAGAGCCTAAACCGTGCGGTTCAAGGACCGTGCGGGGTTGTAGGAGCGACCAAAGGAACATGTCAAGGAACGCGAAGCGCATGGAAAGGCGCCGCGCAGAGGGTGACACGCCCGTAGCGGCAACGAGGACATGTCAGGGACGCCACCTGAGTAGGGCGGGGCACGAGGAATCCTGTCCGAATCCGCGGGGACCATCCCGCAAGGCTAAACACTTCCGGAAGACCGATAGTGGACCAGTACCGTGAGGGAAAGGTGGGAAGCACCCCGAACAGGGGAGTGAAATAGAACCTGAAACCGTTCGTTTACAAGCGGTCGGAGCGCGGGAGCGCGACGGCGTGCCTTTTGCATAATGAGCCTACGAGTTGCTTCTGTCCGGCAAGGCTAAGTACCTGAGGTACGGAGCCGAAGCGAGAGCGAGTCTGAAGAGGGCGTAGAGTCGGATGGAGCAGACGCGAAACCTAGTGATCTACCCTTGTCCAGGGTGAAGTCGCCGTAACAGGCGATGGAGGCCCGAACCAGTTTCCGTTGAAAAGGGCTTGGATGAGGTGAGGGTAGGAGTGAAAGGCCAATCAAACTGGGAGATAGCTCGTACTCCCCGAAATGTCTTTAGGGACAGCCTCGACGGTGTGTATGTGAGGTAGAGATACTGATAGGACGAGGGGGCTTCGCCGCCTGCCGAGTCCTGCCAAACTCCGAATGCGCATACATTAGACGTCGGGAGTGAGTCGGCGGGTGCTAATATCCGTCGGCGAGAGGGTAAGAGCCCAGACCTCCGGCCAAGGCCCCCAAGAGCAGTCTAAGTTGAGAGAGAACAAGGTGACACCGCAGAGACAGCTAGGATGTTAGCTTGGAAGCAGCTATTCATTCAAAGAGTGCGTAACAGCTCACTAGTCGAGCGGAGCCGCGTGGATGATGAGCGGGCATCAAGACTGCCGCCGAAGCCGAGGACGCGTATTGATACGCGTGGTAGGGGAGCATTGAAACCAGCAGAGAAGGAAGGGCGGCGAGCCCTTCTGGAGCGGTTTGAAAAGAAAATGTAGGCATGAGTAACGATAAGGGGAATGGAAATTCCCCCGCCGACAGCCCAAGGGTTCCTGAACAACGCTAAACGTATCAGGGTAAGCCGGGAGCTAAGCCGAAGCCGAAAGGCGCAGGCGATGCACAAGCGGTAAAGATTCCGCTGCCGGCCATGCAGGGTGACACGGGACCGAGGAGTGGTGCAGCCGCCGTCTGACGGAATAGACGGTTGAACCGGGGTAGGGAGACCGAGCCGGGACAGTACGGAGAGCCTTCGGGCGATCCGACAGCGCTGCAGAATCAGACTCGCGAGAAAACCGTGGGACCGCCAAGAGCATGGCCGCCCGTACCGTAAACCGACACAGGTGGGCGAGGAGAGTATCCTAAGGCGCTCGAGTGAATCACAGCTAAGGAACTAGGCAAATTTACCCCGTAACTTCGGGAGAAGGGGACCCTGGGCGACCAGGGCGCAGAGAAATGGCCCAGGCGACTGTTTACCAAAAACACATGGCTATGCGAAATCGTTAAGATGACGAATATGGCCTGACACCTGCCCGGTGCCGGAAGGTTAAGAGGGGGAGTCACCGCAAGGGAAGCTCTGAATCGAAGCCCCGGTAAACGGCGGCCGTAACTATAACGGTCCTA
>FR890598.1:0-27097 GCA_000435075.1 Bacteroides sp. CAG:770
GACCTTAGAAAAGTGACGAAGTCAGGACCCATATCATCCACAAGTATAACAATGATGTTGGGCCTGTTATCCTTGGCCACACCTGCTACGGCAGGAATGGTGGAAAGCAAAGCAACCGGCAATGCGATCTTTTTATTGAAGTTCATTACTACTGTTATTTATGTGTCTTTACAAATTTATATAGAAAGCCTGATGGTATAAATACGAAAAATGGACATATTTGTACGAAAACAACCAATTGTCCGACACTCAGAAAAAAAGCATTTGGCGAATATGAAAAATACTATTTAATTTAGTAGAAAATTATTCAACACCCGACATGAAACCTTTTGAGAACACATTGTCATTGGAGGATGCAGTCAGGCTATCCGGCCCGGTAGCCTTCAATATCATGCTGAAACCAGCCGGTTCGCTTTGCAATCTCGACTGCCAATATTGTTATTATCTGGACAAGTCGGAGATATACGGCGGACACGAGCCTCGCATGTCCACAGATATGCTGGAAACTGTCGTCAAGGAATATATCGGCGCAAATGATGTACCGGAAGTCACTTTCAACTGGCATGGCGGCGAGCCTCTGATCCTAGGTTTGGATTTCTATAAAAAAGCTCTGGAATTCGAGCGGAAATATGCAGACGGGAAAATAATACACAACACCTTGCAAACCAACGGCACCCTGATTACGGACGAATGGGCTGACTTTCTTGCAAAAAACGACTTTCTCGTAGGTATTTCCATAGACGGACCTGCCGATATCCATGACAGGTACCGTCGGGACAAGGGCGGATATCCTACATTCGACATGGTAATGGCAGGATTGATGAATTTACAACGCGCCGGCGTAGAGTATAACACCATGTCTACCGTGAACAAATTCAGCGAAGGACGCGGCTTGGAAGTTTACCTGTTTCTAAAGAGCCTGGGCAGCCGGTTCATGCAATTTATGCCAGTCGTAGAACACGTCAAATACCCGACTGATGCAAAAGGAAAGATGAACAAACGATTGCGGCCTTTCATAGTAAACCCCTCAACTGAAGGAGCAATGCTTTCCCCTTGGTCGATAAGCGACATCGCCTACGGAAAATTCATGTGCGACATTTTTGATTACTGGGTCAGGAATGACGTGGGCAGGTACTACGTAAACCTCTTTGACGCCACATTGGCGAATTGGTGCGGTGCCATGCCAGGGACATGTGTTCATGCAAGAGTCTGTGGCGGCAATGCCGTAATCGAGCATAACGGCGACCTATATCCATGTGACCACTTCGTATATCCGGAATACCTGCTGGGCAATATTCGGGAAGCCGACATCAGAACCTTGATGCGATCACAGAAACAGACAGACTTCGGACTGGACAAGCGTTCCTCTCTTCCGACGAAATGCGCACGATGCAAGTATCTTTTCGCTTGCAATGGCGAGTGCCCGAAACACCGCTTCAATAGAACGGAAAATGGTGAAACCGGACTCAATGCTCTTTGCATGGGGTATTTCAAGTTTTTCGATCATGTGGCTCCATATATGGACATGATGAAATCCCTTCTACAAGAAAAACGAGCTCCCGCGGAAATCATGCCAATGATAAAACTAGGGCTCATTCGATAATTATTATTCAAAAGACTGCACAAATCCGTACAATTTCCGTTCGGGCGCACATGTTTGGCAATTGATATTTAAATTTGACTCAACCACAATTGCCAAGCACTATGGAGATGAACATTAATTCGGCAAGTTTGCTGATAACTGCAATCCTACTGATAGCGGAAGTATTTTTCTACTTTGCAGCTATCAGAAAAATCAGAAGACGCCATATTTCAAATGACAAGCCCGAAACGGATAGGGATTACATTCAGGGAGTAATCTCTGATTTGTCCGGCATGCTTTCCGCTACCATCACTTTGATTGACGGACATTGCCAAATGCTCCATGACAATGATAAAGTCATTTGCAAAAAGGATAATGCAGATATCCTCGGCATCGCAAAGAATATTTCATTGGCCAAGACTATAGCGTCTTCCATCCGGAACCTATGCCTTAACAATGTGGACTCAGAATTGACAGAAGTAAGTAATATAGCAGCCATAATGCTCGATGCAGGACAAAAAAAAGCATCCGCATATGGTTACAAGATGGAGATATCCATCCAGCCTGAAATGATGTGGGTTCTGAACAAAAACACATTGGAGATCTCGATTCATCTATTGACCAGAATTCTTTGTGAAGAAACGATGAACGGAGGAGATATGGCCATAATGCTGAAAGAAACCGATGGAAAACTAGTCCTCTCCGGAAAAAATTCCGGCAGCACAGATAAGCCAAAATCCTCTTCCACAAGAAAAGCGTTGGAGAGAGTTATCAAGAACAATGGAGGATGTATCAGATTCAGCCCTCTTGATTCCAGGGCCTTCAATTGTGAAATACAATTCTCGGGGAATGCCTCCGCCGCAATTTGTCCCGAAAAGGCCGGCATCAGCAATCTTCCTGAAGAACAACGGTCCGAAGACTCCGAAACGCGAAACAACATGTTCGATTCAAGGAAAAAGACCCTCCTAGTTCTGAACAATAACAATGAAGTCATGACATTTATCTCCACTTCACTGTCGGGCGATTACAATATTCTTTCTTCCAAGAGCGCAGACGATGCGATACAAGCGACGGATATGATTCTTCCCGACATGGTAATCTGTGAATATGACGGATATGGCAACAATGACGGAAAAAGATTGCTCAAGCACCTTAAAGAGGGTAAAATGACCATGCAAGTGCCAGTAGTCATAATAACCACCAATGAATGCATGGATGAAAAAGACCTCGACAAGGCGGATCTTTGTCTCTCTGCACCATTGGACATCAAGAAAATAAAGGTCCTGCTAAAACAGGTCCTCAAAAGGAACGACGTGTTGAAAGATTACTACTCTTCTCCGATTTGCAATTATAGCATCCTCAATGGCAAGGTCATACATCTTGAAGACAAAAAGTTCCTCGACAGGATATATACTATAATCGCAGACAACATTTCAAACAATAATCTTTCACCGGATTTCATAGCATCCGAGATGTCTATGAGCATCCGGAACCTTTATAGAAAATTCGGCAGTCTTTCATCAGAAAAACTAGCTGCAGCCATAAAAGACTACCGGTTGTCATATGCCGCCAGCCTGCTCGCATCTTCAAAATATACGGTTGACGAAATCATTTATAAAGCCGGGTTTGTCAATCGCGGCACATTCTTCAAAGTCTTCCGGGAGAAATACGGAACGACGCCTAAACAGTATATGACCCACAATCAGCATTCGTCCGCATCAATCTCATTGACAGGAAGCAATTGTGCCTGAACACAAAAGAAGCTGTTTCAATCATTCAGAAACAGCTTCTTAAACATTATCCGAGAATGAGAGTCTCCAGATATCCCGAATCGACAGGAGCTTCCGATTTGGATGCTGAAACAGGCTCACTGATTTCAGGGGCACAGCGACGGAAAGCATAATCAAACCACTTGATAGCCTTTTCCGCCATGACTTTAGCAATTTCCGGATATTTATCTGCAAGATTCTCAGTCTCGAACCGGTCCAACTTCAAATTATATAATTCGAGATCAGTGCCGTCATAATTCACGATCACCTTCCAATCCCCATCCCTCATGCACACGTTGGGGCTGCGGGTCTGGAATGCATTCTTCGGCTTGTCTTTACCTACGAAATGTCTGCCGAATTCCCAGTATAATGCTGACTTCCTCTTCTCATGGGACTTGCCCAGCCACACCTTGGTCATATCCTTTCCATCAAGGGTATAACCATTCAAGACGGGCGAAGACTTAGTGATCGAGCAAACGGTAGGAAAAATATCAACACTACATAATACCGTTTCGTCATTGACCTGGTCGGCAGAAATTCTTGCAGGCCACCTTATCATAAACGGCATTCGGATTCCGCCTTCATACAATGTCGCTTTCTGCCCTCTCATACCATCAGTCCTGCCATTTTTATAACTAGGATTAGGGCCATTGTCAGATGTGAAAATCACAATCGTATTATCAGCAATGCCAAGCTTGTCAAGACCATCGAGAAGACGGCCTATCTGCTTGTCCAGTTCCGCAAGAACAGGAATGAAGTTGACTTTTTTCTCCCATTCCGAATTACCCATCTTATATACATCTTGTGACGGGACATAAGGCGTATGCATATCATCCGGCCAGAGATTCACGTAGCACGGAACCCCCTTTTCCTTGTTCCTTGCCAAGAAATCCAATGTTTTGTCTACAAAATATGCAGTCCTGTCCCAGCGTTTCACGCTATCCTTATCGCTCCAAATCCAATTGGATGCCGTAAGAATCGGATCAGGATCCGGACTCTCCCATGTAGAGTTCCACTCGTCGAAACCATACTCGGAGATTTGTGGAGGTGTTTTCACATCTCTGCCGCCGCCCATATGCCATTTCCCGAAATGACCTGTCGCATAACCGGACTCTTTCATGCTTCTAGCCAGCGAAGGAGCGTCAGAACTAAGATAGTCATTTGACATGTTCCTGTAATTCGCTCTGCGGTCGTTCAGGAATGTAGTAATTCCCCATTGCGTCGGATACATGCCCGTAGTCACGCCTACACGCGAAGGAGAACTGATAGGACATGCAGTATAATACTGCATGAACTGTATGCCTTCCTTTCCGATTCTGTCAATGTTCGGAGTTGGAGCGAACTGTCCGCCGTATGCACTCACATCTGAGAATCCCATGTCATCAACATAAATCAAAATGACATTGGGTCTCCCCTTTGCCGCCGGTGCAGCCGCTGCAGCGCAGGCAGCAGACGCCGTAAAGCCGGCACACGCTGCCGAAGCGGCACCAATCAGCCTGATACTTTTTTTAGTGTCCATAATACGTAATTATTCATGTTAGTAAAATAAATATACGTAAATGTGCCGTTCACTATTTCCCTCGTACTATTTTTACTGAATGTCGTACTGAAAACTGACGGCCGGAAACGATATTTATGCAAAATTTAGAAAGTATGAAAAAGATAATTGCCACATTTCTCCTGCTGATTCAAATACTTCCTGCCGCGACCTGCAGGGAAACGAACAAACGGCATGTTGAATTTGCAGACCCATACATATTGTATTATGATGGGCTATATTACTTATACGGAACCAAATATCGTGACGGCATCGGTGTCCTGGTATCTGAAGACCTGAAAACTTGGTCCGCTCCAAATGGAAACAACAAACACCTGGCCCTGTCCAAAGAAGATTCTTTCGGCGATCATGGATTCTGGGCTCCTGAAGTTTACCCGACCGGGAACGGCTTTATAATGTATTATACTGCGTCAGAACATATTTGTGCAGCGATATCGGATTCTCCGACAGGACCATTCATACAGAAACGGCAGGCTCCAATGCTGGAGGAACGAGGCATTGACAATCATTTGTTCATTGACGACGACGGGACCCCTTATATCTTTTGGGTAAGATTCAACCGCGGAAACGAAATCTGGATGGCGGAATTGGAAAAAGACTGTATGACCATCAAGAAAAGCACGATGACTTTCTGTTTCAAGGCGACCCAAGATTGGGAGAAACTTCTCCACAATATCAATGAAGGCCCGGAAGTCATCAAACATGACGGGTATTACTATCTAATTTATTCCGGCAATGATTTTCGCTGCCAAGATTATGCAATAGGTTACGCGACCTCGACATCTCCTTTCGGGCCATGGATAAAATATGAAGACAATCCGGTTCTTCACCGGCTGGGCAATCTGTCCGGCACCGGGCATAATGCAATGTTTTACGATGGCCACGGCCATCTGATGACAGTCTTCCATTCACATCAAAGTCAAGAAAAAGTAGATCCACGACAGACACATGTCACAAAGGCAATATTCAAGAAGAACTCATTGAGGAATGAACCGGATATCCTTAAATTCAGCAACAACTATTTCTCATTGAAGAAGGCAACAAAATGAAACACCTATTAGCAATACTATCTTTGTTCTCAGTTCTGAGCTGCAGTACATATCGTCACTTCGAGAACCCTGTCATACGGCAAGGCTGGGCGGACCCTACTGCTATCTATGACGATGCGACCGGATACTATTATTCAATCTCCACAGGCGTCAATAAACCTTTTTTCCGCAGCAAGGACCTATGCCTTTGGGAAAAGACCGACATAAAGCCATACTCTGATTCCGCCATACTGAAAATGAAAAGTTCAGGCCCCCATATCTGGGCCCCTCAATTCGCCAAAATAGGCAATAACTATCTCATATATGTAACGGTACGAAGCAGCGCCGAAGACTCAAGAATCATAGTCCTGTCCTCGAAAACGCTCACGGGGCCTTATGAGTTTGCAAATATCCTGACAGACTCCCGGGAAACCGGAATAAAGGACACGATTGACCCATTCGTATTCACTGATCCCCAAACAGGAAAAGTATGGATGACCTTCGGAAGCATCGGCGGAATCCATCAGGTAGAACTATCTCCGGACGGGCTCTCACTTGCAAAGAATGCAGAATACAAGCATATTGCCGGACAAGACATTGATAATGACAAATCAAGACTCACCGTTTTCGAAGGGAGCTATGTCTATGAACGGAACGGATGGTGGTATCTGTTTGCAAGTGCCGGAAGATATGAAGACTATTCCTACGCAATTGTCGTAGGTAGAAGTAGAAAAGCTGATGGCCCATTTCTCACAAAGGAAGGAAAAGACATGGCAGAAGGCTATGGAACAGCTATTCTTTCATCCAGTCCTTATGACAGGTTCTATGGCCCGGGCCATAATGGAGAAATATTCACCACGAAGAACGGGGAAACGTACATGATCTATCATGTACACGAAGGGGACTATCGGGAGGACAGGAATAAACGCAAATCTTCGCCTCGGATGATGAATCTCCAACAAATCTACTGGGATGACAATGGCTGGCCATTCTTCAAACATGATGAAATAAGCGGAGGACGCATTCGCATCAGATAATCATCAATGTGCTTCGGTATCAGTTCCTCAAAAGAAGGCACTTGCCCGAAAATCATGTGCTCACACATGAACTTATAGTCATCGTGCAATTAGAATTTTGCGCACCCATGCAGGGGCAAGTTTTATATCATGGTTGAAATCATTGTCGTTTACATTCTTTGCATGCCCGACAAGCACGTTGCGTTCATCTTCGGTCATTTTTTCTTCGCCAATGGAGCGCATGGCTGTTACTATAAGCATCATCAACTCTGATTTATAGGCAAAGTTCTTACCCGAAGAAGAATGCTTGAACAGGATGCCGCTCCCGTTTCCGATCTTAATCCTACGCGGTGCGCCGCTGGTCAGAAACACGACATTCATGGGCATCTGCGTGGACAATCCGAGACGATTCAAGGCATATGCTCCCATCGGTACAATCTTCGCCTTATCTCGTTTGGCTATAGCTTGGGCAATGTCTTCAACAGACGGATAGATGAGGCCAAGCCCATACTCCTTGTCCTCTTTAGGGTAATAATAGATTCCATGAGCCAACCGAACCAACATTCCGTCGGTATACATCCGATGGAATGTTGACTTTACGGCTGATGGTGTTCCGCAGTCTGCATAGTCCTGTTGAAAGACTATCGAACCACGTCCTTTTCCTCTAAGCCTCATTTCTATCTTATTTACAGTACTTTGTCTTAGTGTTCATGCCATATTTTTGAAACCTTTTTATTGTATTTTTGGTTCTTGTTCGTCTGCGAAGGTATGGTATTTTCTTCTAAACGCCAACGTTTTTATTGAATATCTTTGTACCCAAAACGGATATGTTACTGAACTTATAAGCGGCATATACAACCAGCATCTGCCACAAGCCTAATCAAATGAACAAAAAATTTCCTATTTTTGTAACTTGAACACATGTAACATATGGTCATGCCTCTGGAAATATTCGGTTTTCTGAAGTTTTCATTTACCGATATGCTGGACGTCCTCCTGGTCGGCCTGCTCATCTATTTCATATTCAGATGGATACGAGATTCCGCCGCAATGAACATATTTACCGCGGTAATTTCCATCTACGTCCTGAGAGTCATAGCTGACGCATTGAAGATGAAACTCATAAGCGCGCTGCTGGGCACCTTCATCGACGTGGGAGTCCTCGCCGTCATCATCATCTTCCAGCCCGAAATCCGACATTTCCTGATACGATTCGGCAGCGGAAGCCGTCTCGGATACAAGACCCGGAGATTCATCGGAAAATTCCTCGGAAACGAGGACAAGGCAATGGACAACGCCGCAGTAAAAGAAATAACGGAAGCATGCAGGTCAATGTCAGAGCAGAAGACAGGAGCGCTTATAGTCATCCCCCACACCGTAAGCCTCAGCGACATCATAGAGACAGGTGACAGAATCGACGCAAACATCAACAGAAGATTGATAATGAACCTGTTCTTCAAGAATTCGCCTCTTCACGACGGCGCCGTCATCATTGACAATCACCATATTGTCGCTGCGAGGTGCACCCTGCCGATTACTGAAAGGACAGACATTCCCGCACGATTCGGCATGAGGCACAAGGCTGCCATCGGCATCACGGAAGAAACTGATGCCGACGTGATAGTAGTATCGGAAGAAACTGGAGGAATCTCATTCGTACACGGAGGGACATTGACAGAAATACAGAACATGAATGAACTGAAGCTCAAACTGGGAGCTTCATTGTCCTCAATGCAGGAGAAACAGGAAAAGGAGAGTCATGACAGAAGAAAGAATTGAAGCAATATTGGGATTCGACAGAGTAAGGAAAATCATTTCCGACAGATGCAGCACAGAATATGCGACTGCAAGAACTGCGGAAGAGAATTTCTCTACAGACGCCAGGGAAATCCGTCAGAGGCTTTTGCTTACTGACGAGATGAGGATGATAGTGATGTTCGAGGAATCATTCCCCTCAAACGGATACATCGACTGCGTCAGATTTCTGGAAATCCTCAGCAACGAAGGCTCCAACATTGACCTTGTCTCTCTCGGAAAACTGAAGACAATGCTGGAGACGCTGAGGCGCATCACATTGTTTTTCAGCAATATAAAGGACGGAATCTATCCCAATCTGAAGAAAATGGTGAGCAGCATAGTCCTGTTCCCTGAAGTTCAGCAGCGCATCGACACCATACTCGACAAATTCGGAAACGTAAAAGATACCGCATCGGACGAACTCTATGACATCCGCAGGAAACTGAAGGACAAGGAGGGCGCTATTTCCAAACGCATCGGCATACTTCTGAAAAAGGCGCAGGCCGACGGAATCGTGGATCAGGACGCGTCAGTCGTCGTCAGAGACGGAAAAATGCTGATCCCAGTAAGCACTTCCAACAAGAGAAAGATACAGGGATTCGTCTATGACGAGTCTTCTTCCGGAAAGACCACCTTTATCGAACCCGCTGAAATAGTGGAGATTACCAATGAAATCAGCGAGCTTCATTTCGCGGAGACCAGAGAAATCGCCAGGATATTGTATGAATTCAGCGACTGGCTGAGGCCATATGTGCCAGATCTGCTGGACGGGGCGAAGTGCATCGGAGAAATGGACTTCCTCATCGCCAAGGCACAGACGGCGCTGGACTTCGTGGCCGGCATGCCTATCATATCCGAGACCGAGGAGATGGACCTGAGGAAAGCAAGACACCCGCTTCTGGAAAGATCACTGAAACGCGACGGGAAAGAAATAGTGCCGCTCACGGTAACATTGACCCCACAGAAACACATTCTGCTCATTTCCGGTCCGAATGCCGGAGGCAAATCCGTGTGTCTGAAGACAGTGGGGCTGCTTCAATACATGTTTCAGTGGGGTATGCTCATCCCGACTTCCGAGACATCTGAAATGATGGTCTTCGACCGCATAATGGCCGATATCGGAGACGGACAATCCATTGACAATGACCTCAGTACATACAGTTCCTTCCTCGAGTCGATGAAAGACATGCTGAAGGAAGCGGACTCCCATACCCTGGTTCTAATCGACGAATTCGGTTCCGGCACAGAGCCGGCAGCCGGAGGAGCCATCGCGGAAGCCATCCTCAACGAGTTCGACAAGCGAGGCGTCTATGGCGTCATCACCACGCACTATACGAATCTGAAATTATATGCCTCAGGCGCGGACACGGGCGTAATCAACGGCGCCATGCAGTTCGACGCGAAAAACATTGCCCCGCTTTTCAAACTGGAAATGGGACTGCCAGGCAATTCCTTTGCTTTCGAGCTGGCCAGAAAGATGGGCCTGCCGGAGGAGATAATAAAGGACGCGGAGAATAGGGCAGGAGAAGAATTTGTCGGCATTGAAAGGAACCTCCGCAAAATCGCGAGAAACAGGCGCGTGCTGGACGAGAAGATCCAGAAAATCCGCAACACGGACAAGACTCTGGAGAGCATCACCGACAAATACCAGAAAGAACTGGAAGACATCCGCAAGAAACGCCAGGAAATCATTGACGAGGCGAAAAGAAAGGCGGAAGATATCGTAAAAGGCGCTAACCGCCAGGTCGAGCACACCATCCGCACCATCAAGGAAAAACAGGCGGAGAAGAGCCAGACCAGAAAGGCGAGGGCCGACCTGCAGGATTTTGTCAATGCTCTTGCAGCCAAGAAGGAGCAGGACCAGCAGGACAGGGACAGTTATCTCGAGGACAAGCTGCGCAAGGTCAATGAAAGACAGCAGCGCCAGCTTGCAAGAAAGAACAGGAGGGCCACGACAGAGGACCAGAAGAGGATGAACGAGGAGGCCGAGAAGTCCAGGATGATTTCATCATTCCGCAGCGGACCTCTGCAAGTGGGCGAAAAGGTACGCATCAAGTCCAACGGGATGGTCGGTGAAGTGTCCATCGTATCCGACAAGGCCGTCACGGTCATCATCGGCAACATCAAGAGCAAGATGCCGCTCGACAAGGTGGAGAGAATCACATCCAACGAATACAAGTCAGCAGTGAAGGCTGCACCGAAGCCTGTGACGCAGACGACCTCGATGGACAGTTCCATTTCAGAAAGGAAACTGAACTTCAAGATGGAACTGGACGTGCGCGGCCAGAGGGTCAACGAGGCTCTGGACAATGTGATGCATTACATTGACGATGCCATCATGCTGAACGTTTCCTCCGTGCGTATCATTCACGGAAAAGGAACAGGAGCATTGAGAGATGAAATCCAGAGATTCCTCCGTGCGACGCCTGGTGTGGTGTCCGCGAAAGACGAAAGCGTACAGCTTGGAGGCTCGGGAGTGACTGTAGTTACATTTGACAAATAGACCAGTAATATGAAAGGTAAAGGCGCATTGGGAAAGCAAGGAGAAGACGAGGTCTGCCAATACCTTATCCGTCACGGACATACCATTCTGGACCGGAACTGGAGGTACGGACATCTGGAAATCGACATAGTGTCATTGGCCCCGGATGGAATACATTTTGTAGAAGTCAAGAGCCGGGTCGCGCCCGTACAGGGAGACCCGCAGGATGCCGTCAATGCGAAAAAGCAGAAGAATATCGCTGTCGCGGCAGGAAAATATATGTCAATGAAAGGAAACACGCTGGGCAGCGGTCTGGAGGTGTGGTTCGATGTCGCAGCGGTCGTATATGACCGGGGAAGTATGACGGTCAACTACTTCGCAGGGGCATTCATTCCCATATATACTTAGTGGACACCATATAGTAATAACAGTATAGATGAAAAAGAATCAATATTGCGTAATAATGGCCGGTGGTCATCTTAACCGCTTCTGGCCTATCAGCCGAGAGGATATGCCTGGACATTTCATCGACATATCCGGTACTGACAAATCACTTGTAAGAATGGCTTACGACAGATGCCTGGGAGTCGTTCCACAAGAGAACATTATGGTTATCACCCTTGCCAAATTCAAGGATATAATAAAAGAGCAGATTCCCGAGCTTCCCGAGGACAACCTCCTTCTGGAGCCATATGCGAGACGGACTGCACCATGTGTAGCATACTCGACATACAACCTGCTGAAAAGAGATCCCTCAGCCGTAGTCGCAGTGACACCTGCAGACATCGTTATCAATGACATTGAACTGTTCAGAGAGACTCTCACAAGCGCCCTGAACTATGCGGAAAGCAATCCGGTACTGATGACATTGGGAATCCAGCCGAGCTGCCCGGACACCGAATACGGTTATATCCAGGTGACCGGAGGAAAAGAAGCCTGCAAGAAAAACGAACCTGTAAAAGTCAAGACATTCACAGAGAAGCCAAGCCAGGAAATCGCCGAGCTGTTCTTCAAGAGCGGTGAATTCTTCTGGAACTCAGGTATTTTCGTATGGCAGGCCAGTGTGATAAGAGAAGAAATGGAGAGGTATATCCCAGAGATCACCAGACTGTTCGACGGATGGGAAGGTGCACTGGGAAGCCCTGCAGAAACAGTATTCATCGAAAGAGCCTACACTGACTGCATCAAGCTCTCCATCGATTATGGCGTGATGGAAAAGACTGACCGCGCATGGATATATCCGGTGCACTTCGGATGGTCTGACATTGACAGTTGGGAAAATTTCTACTCAAATGTCGGCAAGAAGGACGCGGACGGCAACATCGCGAATACACAGAAAGACATCCTGCAGAAAAGCAGCGGGAACATCATCCTGTCCAAGAACAAGGAAAAGCTCATAGTCCTCAGGGGACTTGAGAATTTCATCGTGGCGGATACGGACGACGTCCTTCTGGTTTGTCCTCGGGACGACAAACAATACAAGGAACTGGTCAATAGTACCAGAATGCCGGGCTACGACAAGTACAGGTAATCCAGCCCAACCATTTACTGAATCCATACGAACTTAAAAATTTATAAGATTATGGCATTAGAACAGCAAATCCAGAAAGATATTATGGAGGCTATGAAAGCCCATAATACCGTACGTACCAATGCAGTACGCGCAATCAAATCCGAAATCCTCCTCGCAAAGACATCAGGAGCCGGAGCAGAAATAACTGACGGAGACGTCATCAAACTCATACAGAAGCTCATCAAACAGCGCAAGGAATCTGCTGCGATGTATGCTCAGGGCGGCCGTCAGGACTTGGCCGACAACGAGTTGGCAGAAGCAGCCGAGATGGAGGGATATCTGCCTAAACAGCTCAGCGAAGCCGAAGTCGAGGAAATCGTAAAGGGCATCATCGCCGAGACCGGAGCCTCCAGCATGGCCGACATGGGCAAAGTCATGGGCCTTGCCACAAAGAAACTCGCAGGACAGGCAGACGGACGCACAGTTTCCACCATCGTAAAGAAACTTCTGGCATAATTCATGCACGCCATCTGCACAAACGACGTGTACTGAATGAGAAGATTTTTATATACCTCAGGGGTCATACTCCTGAGTTTTGCTTTTAGTGGCTTCACCTTAGAGGCCGGAACCGGCAAGATGCCGCTGTCCCCTACCGGAGCCCAGGCCAATGCTGCCAGAGATACCGTTACGGTTTCCACAGAAGACCTCGCCGACAGGATTATAACAGAGGCATTGAAATACAAAGGTACCCCCTACTCCTACGGATCGAAAGGGCCCCGCGCCTTCGACTGCTCCGGCTTCACAAGTTACATCTACAGGAAATTCGGCTATGACCTTTCCCGCTCCTCAGGAGGACAGGCTGGCGACGGCCGTCCAGTGGAAGGCTCGCTTTCAAACCTCCAGAAGGGCGACATCGTCGTATTCGGAGCCAGAAGAAGTTCCGGAAGAGTCGGACATGTGGGAATATTCATCGAGATGGACAAATCCGGACAGGATTTCACCTTCATACATTCTGCGACAAAGGGAGGCGTCACGATTTCGCACCTCAAGGAGCCGTACTATTCCGCCAGATTCATGGGCGCACGGCGCATAATCCCTGATTTCATCGCCAGAAGCAAGGAGGGAAACGCTGATTATCAGTTCGATATAGACAATGCCCATCTGAAGGACAACGATGCGCTTGTCATGGCTGACGCCGACAAGAGAATCATCCTGCTCGGAGACGGACAATGGGTTTTCGTCAATGCTGACGGGACAATCACTGCCCCTTCCGATTCCGTGAAGATAATACTCGAGCCGTCAGGCAAATGGCAGAGCATCACGATGTCCAACCATCAGATTCCGTCATTGGCAGGAGCTCCGGGAACGGCAAAGGCAGGCTCATCCGTCTCCGCTCCGGGAAAGGACACCTCAACTGGGAAAAGCGGACAGAGCGCCGCAGCGGATTCCGACACTTCAGAGGAAGCGACATGGCATACGATAAGGTCTGGGGACACACTTTATGCCCTGGCCCGCAGATATGGGACTTCAGTATCGGCCATCTGCCGTCTGAACAACATAACTACATCCACGACGCTTAAAATCGGACGCAAGATCAGAATAATATAACTGAAAAACCCGGCTCCAATCGATATGGAACCGGGTTTCATTATTTTGTCAGCTTCCGATTACTCGCTCTTTCGCACGTCAAGATGAAGTTCGTCGAGCTGAGACTGGTCAATAGTCGATGGCGAATCGATCATCACATCGCGGCCCTGATTATTCTTAGGGAATGCGATATAGTCACGGATAGAATCGCTGCCGCCGAACAGTGCGCATACACGGTCAAAGCCGAATGCGAGACCTCCGTGAGGCGGAGCACCGAACTTGAAGGCATTGATGATAAATCCGAACTTGTATGCAGCCTCTTCCTTGCTGATTCCGAGAACTTCGAACATGCGCTCCTGGAGAGAAGCCTCGTGGATACGGATTGAACCGCCGCCGAGCTCAGTTCCGTTCAGAACGAAGTCATAAGCATTGGCACAAACCTTCTCAAGGTCTTCCTTCTTGTCGCTGTAGAACATCTCGAGATGCTCAGGCTTAGGCGCAGTGAACGGATGGTGCATAGCGTAGAAACGCTGTGTCTCGTCATCCCATTCAAGAAGAGGGAAATCCACAATCCAGAGAGGGGCGAATACCTTAGGGTCTCTGAGTCCGAGACGGTTAGCCATCTCCATACGGAGAACGCCGAGCATTGTCTGAGCCTTCCTCTTGGCACCGCAAAGCACGAGAACAAGGTCTCCGGCCTTTGCACCTGCTGCCTCAGCCATCTCCTTAACCTGTTCAGGAGTATAGAACTTGTCGATAGAAGACTTGGTAGTGCCGTCTGCATTGTACTTGATGTAAACCAGACCTTTGGCGCCTACCTGAGGTCTCTTGACCCACTCGGTAAGTTCATCAAGCTGCTTGCGGGTATAGTCTGCTGCGCCCTCTACGGCGATACCTCCGACATAATCCACTGAATCGAATACTGAGAAGCCGTGACCCTTGGCCAATGAAGTAAGTTCATGGATAGTCATTCCGAAACGAACGTCCGGCTTGTCTGAACCATAATTGTCCATGGCATCATACCAGCTCATGCGAGGAAGCGGATTAGGAATCTCCACATCAAGGACATTCTTGAAGAGTCTTCTCATCATTTCCTCGAAAGTATTCAGGACATCCTCCTGCTCCACGAATGACATCTCGCAGTCAATCTGTGTGAATTCAGGCTGACGGTCCGCACGGAGATCCTCATCACGGAAGCAACGTACAATCTGGAAATAACGGTCATAACCGGCTACCATAAGGAGCTGCTTGAAGGTCTGAGGAGACTGAGGCAACGCATAGAACTCGCCTGCATTCATTCTGGAAGGAACCACGAAGTCACGCGCTCCCTCAGGAGTCGATTTGATGAGATATGGTGTCTCGATTTCCATGAAACCTTTGGCATCCAAGAAATTGCGGACCTCATGCGCAATCTTGTGACGAAGCACGAGGGCATTCTTGAGAGGGTTTCTTCTCAAATCCAGATATCTGTATTTGGCTCTGATGTCATCACCTCCGTCGCTCTCGTCCTCGATGGTGAACGGAGGGATAACAGACTTGTTCAGGACATGGATCGCATCGAGTTTTATCTCGACTTCACCTGTATCCATCTTCGAGTTCTTGCTCTGACGCTCGATAACCTCGCCCTCTACCTGAATGACGAATTCACGTCCGAGAGAGTTTGCTGTCTCGACCAATTCAGCAGGCGCGTCTGCACTTACGACCAGCTGAGTAATTCCGTAACGGTCACGGAGGTCAATGAAAGTCATTCCGCCCAGTTTTCGGGTTCTCTGCACCCAACCGGAAAGCACCACTTTTTTACCGGCATCTCCCAGACGGAGCTCGCCGCAAGTGTTTGTTCTGTAAAAAGTATTGAACATAATATGCTTGATTTTTATATTTTCCTGTCTAAACACGCAAATTTAATAAATTATCGTAAGAAGCCGTTTAAAAACATGTCGAAAATTCTTTCATTGATCCTTCCGGTATAGTTCTCCCGAACTTCCGCTGTCGGATACTATTGCATATCTCCGTTTCTGACGATGGAAATGCTGAGTGTGCTTACAACTGCAGTTACGGTGTAGTGACCGTCTTCGTCAATTGTCCATTGTTCGTCACCATTATCACCATCCTTATGATATTCCATCTTCGATGGGTCAGATGGATCCGGTAAGAATCCTGGCCACCATTGACCACTTTTACACCTAAGTTTAAAAGTGTCTCCTTTCTTAAGGTTTCCTTCAAAGGTATAAGTATCATTGTCTTTCGTTGTCATCGGCTTGTCATCTGTCTGCCCCCATCCCCATGGTCCATACATATACAAACCATCCATATCATAATTTGTATCAGGTTTCCAGTCAGTACGCTTGCCGTTGTATTTGATGGTCACCTTGAGCGCTTCAAGATCAAATGTAACAGTGTAGTTACCTTCCTTCGGGAACTCGAAGTAATCATCATTATCCTTGCTCACGGTCTCGTCCCTGAGGAATGCAGTCCACTCCGTAACATCTCCGGTAGGCTTATCGCCATCAGCAGCCTTGTTCCAGTTGTAACCTTTCGACCAGTCAGTATTCGAGAGCATTATCTTGAAACCGCCCTTATTGACATCACCGGTCCAAGTCCAGGTCTTCTGGTCGCTGGAGCTGAACTCCTCAGCATCTGAAAGTGTCCATGCCCAAGCAAAAGGATCTCCGATTCCATAGAAATGCTGATTTCCATCGCCCTTGAATTCGGCACTCATGACCATATTCTCAATATCCACAGTAAGGACATAATTGCCGGTCTTGTCCACCTTGAACTGAGCGTCGCCATCAGATTCAGCAGTACGCAATGCTAATGCCCAATAATTCTCGCTTTCAGCTTTCCTGCCATAACTTGGCAACCAGCTTTCATTGGAAATAGACTCGTTGGTGAGGAACTTGAACATCTTTCCCTCTCCCGCTTCTATCACTCCTTCCCATGTAAAATGGATATGATCCTCAGTTGTCATCTTCTCGGCCTTGCTTCTATCCCATGCCCATGTGAAAGCGTCACCGATGCCGTAAAGCTCCAGCAGTTCCGGAACAGGAATATTGTATACGACATTGACAGTCACCAGTTCAGACTGAACAGGGAGCACTACTGCAGAAGATTTGGCTTCCACCAGGAAAGAGAGCTTGAAATTAGTCTCTTCTGCCACGCCAAGGTCAGCGCGTATTGCATCCAGCTCATTGATAGTAAACTCTTTGGACATTTCAGTTCCGCAGCTGACAGCCTTGGTTTCCTTGCTGCCCTCAAGCCCGTATTGAAGCATGTAGCTGACGCCGCTTTCAGCAGCAGCCGTCCATGTAAGTTCCAATGCTTTCTCATCGTTGAGTGCTACGATTTCCACTTCTGCCACATTTGCCTTGAGCTCGGGAGCATTGAGCTTTTCCTCTTCCTGCTTCTCCGCCTCTTCGCATGATACTGCGACAGTCATCAACGCTGCCGACAGCAAGATCATTGATTTTCTGTTCATGATTATTAATTATTAATGTATTTTCGCTTTAAGTGTCCTGAAATCCAGGTCGATTACTGTGCCGGCCTGCCATGTATAGTTGGCATTCGGCTCGTCCATGCCGCTAGGACGCTGCTTGATGTCCATGGTTTCGAGATCCACGAAGATCTCCCTCTGCCATGACGCGAAATCAAAGCCTTCGATAACAGGATTGAGACGCAGACGGCCGGTATTCGGCACGGTATAAGTCAATGTAACCCCGTCAGCAGCAAGCACGAACGGATCATTCAACTGGGTTCCCCATGTATCGGCAGATGCCGTTTCATAAGCATATATCGTAGCCGGCTGCACAGCAACCTTACGGCCGCCGAGATTCACGCAGATTCCATATACACCATCTTCAGGGACAATGATATAGCCATCTTCCGTTTCATATCCGGCATCAGTTCCGAGCCCGACAAACTCGCCACGTCCGAAGACAGGGCTCGCCTCTGTAGAGAAGCGGATTCGCGCTCCCTTGTGGAAATACCTGACATAAATCCATCTGGAATCATCCTCCCAAACCCTGTTCAGAGCGATTACATCCTCAGGTGCGCCCCAGTTCATGTTACCGTATTCATCGGTAATCATATAAACCTTGCCCTTGAACGGTATATCGTCAGGAGAAACAGAAACACGGAACAGCGCCTTGCCATGCTCAAGATCGATCTCCACCGGCACGCCGGCAGCGACAGGAGTCGGGGCAAGTTCAGGACCGACACCGCGATAGCACAACTTGGTGCCTGAAATGCCGAATTCCATGCTGTCCCAGTCACGGTCATTGTATGAACAAGTGGCATACATCCTGATATTGCCGTCAGCCGTGGTCGTCGCAGAATATTTCTCGCCGCTCTTCGCCAATTCCACATCTTCGCCTCCGAAGCAGTCGCCCATCGCGAAAAGCGCAGGATCTCCAAATGAAACAATCTTGTTATAAAGGTCGACGAACACCATGCGTGTGCCACTCTTTTCCGGCAATGCCTGATTTCCGGAAACCTTGAACCCGTCGTTGGTCGTACCGCTGCAGAAACTGTCAGCATCAGAACCGGAAACCGACCACTTCGCACCCTGGCCATCAGCGAAATAAGCAAGAGTCCAGAACACACCGTTGCCGGCCACGCCGCAGGCAGCCATAGGAGTCCATTCGCCTCCGGCAATGCTCATGTACAGTTTTTCCGGCATTCCGATCGGTTCAGGAATAATGAACTCAGTGCCGTTGATGGAACCGTAGAACACCGCATTTTTCACATCATAGCTGACAGTCAGCACGTAAGAGCCTCTCTTCTTCAGACGGAGACTGACCGGTGAACCTGAAGTCAACTCGGAATTGGCATCCGAAAGGACATTGGTCTTCACATTGGCCTCCTTGCCTGTCAGGCATGTGGAGAGGGTACAGTCATACGATGCAGTCAGCGGAACTTCCAGCTTGCCGCTTTCCGTATAACGGAACATATAATCACCGGAAAGAATGGTCTTCGGCTCAGCCGAACTCTTCCACGTAACTATATGATTCACATTGTCATACACAGGAGCGTCGAAAACAATTTCCTTCTCTCCGGATTCCGTAAGGGCAGTCTCGCTGCACATCCTGAAATCATACGGAACCAACGTGACCTTGCCGACGGACTGGCTATATATGACACGATAGAATCCATCCTTGGGCGCAGACATTCCGGGAGCGCCGCGCCTCAACGAATAGACGTACACGCCGTCCGACTCTCCCGCCAGGTCTCCGCCATAGGAAACCGGCTGGTTGTCATCACCTACCATGGACAACTCGAAAGTGCCCTCCGCATCCAGCCATGTGGAAATTCCATATAACCGGGCATCATCAAGCTGGGAAAATGCACCATATTTAGTCTCCACCGAGAACTTCGTCGCATCTCCGCTGATGTAGATTCCTTCAGGGACATTGAATTGCGGATCCCAATCCGTCCCCTTCTTACATCCTGCCGCCAAAGAAACGGCAGCCACGACCATAACAGCCGCTATATTGATATTTTTCATATACTGTTAATTTTCAATTTTTATCCGCGTAGTGCCATAATCCGCACTGTCATGACCGACATGAATGTCGAACAAACCATCCTCGACCACATAATCCATGTCCGCATTATAAAAGCCCAATGACAGAGGATCAATGCTGACTTTCACCCTGCGGGTCTCTCCCGCACGAAGATAAACCTTGGCAAAGCCCTTCAGTTCCATCACCGGTCTTACTACAGAAGCCACCAAGTCACTGACATATACCTGAACGGTTTCCTCGCCGTCCGTCCCGCTGGTGTTGGTAACATCGACATAGACATTGACAATATCCCTTCTCGTATATGACTCCTTGTCAGTGAACGGTTTGCCATAAGAGAACGATGAATAGCTCAAGCCATATCCGAACGGATAAAGCGGGGCATTCGGCACGTCGATGTGCCTAACCGTCGAAGAATGCTCCATGTCACCCGGACGGCCCGAACGCTTATAGTTATAGTAAGCCGGAATCTGTCCTTCGGCACGCGGGAATGTAATCGCCAGACGGCCAGAAGGATTATAATCTCCGAAAAGCACATCCGCCACGGCATCACCGGTAGTAGTTCCCGGGAACCACGCCTCCAGAATGGCAGGAACGGTATTGTTCAGATTCTCAATGCAGAGAGGTCTTCCGTTCATCAGCACTGCCACGACAGGTTTCCCGGTAGCCACAAGACGCTCCACAAGTTCTTCCTGCACTCCCGGCAGACCGAGATGGCAACGGCTTCTGGACTCACCGCTGAACAGCGCTTTTTCTCCGACAACAGCGATAACCACATCACTCTTCAGCGCGGCAGCTACAGCCGCATCGAATCCTGAACGGTCCTCCCCGTCGAAGTCACAACCCTTTGCATAATTTATAACCACATTGTCCCCCAACTTGTTACGAAGTCCGGCAAGAACTGTCACCGCATCGGAATCCTCCGCACAGCAACGCCATGAGCCATTGATTTCATGCTTGTTGTCCGCAAGCGGGCCGATGAGGGCGATGCTGCCTACATTCTTGGAAAGCGGCAGAAGCCGATTCTCATTGCGAAGCAGAACCATTGACTTGCAGGCCAATTTTCTGGCGCTCGCGACGAATTCATCATTGAGCAATGTTTTTTCCTCCCTTTCCTCATCGAAGAATTTATATGGGTCTTCGAAAAGGCCGAGAGAATATTTCACACGGAGGATTCTCCGGCAAGCATCGTCGATATCGCTTTCACGCACAAGGCCTTCATCCACAAGCTCATGCAAATGAGCATTGTAGAGACCGTCAATCATATCCATGTCGACACCAGCATTGAAAGCAATCTGCGCCGCGTCCTTGCCGTCCTCGGCGACACCCTGCGCGATGAGCTGTATCACGGACTGCCAGTCGCTCACCACGAATCCTTCGAAGCCCCACTCGTTCTGAAGGAATTTACGCAGCATTTCCTGGTCGCCGGAAGCCGGTATGCCGTTAAGGTCATGGAACGCAGACATATAAGTCAGCACTCCGGCATTCGAAGCAGCCTTGAAAGGCGGCAGATACACGTCGTACAATGTCCTTTCAGACATATCCACGGGAGCATAGTCGCGTCCGGCCTGCGGAAGACCGTAGCCAATCCAATGTTTCGCGCATGCGACCACGGCATCATTGCCCCAGAGATTCCACTGGAAGCCATTCACGCGGGCGGCGGCAATCTTGCTGCACAGGAACGGGTCCTCGCCGGCACCTTCGACGACTCTGCCCCAACGCGCGTCACGGCCGATATCGACCATCGGCGCGAAAGTCCAATGCACGCCTGCCGCAGAAGCCTCCACGGCCGCCATCCTTGCCGACTCCTCAATTGCCTCCAGATCCCAGCTGCAAGCTTCTGCAAGCGGTACCGGGGTCAATGTCCGATAACCGTGGATCACGTCCATGCCGAACAGCAGAGGAATCTTCAGCCGCGATTCCGCCATGTATTTTTCCTGAATCTGTCTCAATGCCTTCGAACCGGTGGCGTTGAGGACCGAGCCCATCATGTCGCGGCGGACCAATGAATCCGAGAATTGCTCTGATTCCGGTCCCGTCATGAGGGAGCTGCCGACATACTGCGACAGCTGGCCGATCTTTTCATCCAGAGTCATCCGGCCCATAAGGTCATCGATGAACTTGTCAGCCTTCTCGCTGAAATCCAGTTTCGGAACCACAATCTCATGGTTTGGATCAGGAACAAACACATTGAGGCTCAACGGATTGACTTTTCCAGAAACATTGATTTTCCAACTTCCGGACGGCTTTCTGCAAGAGAAAGGCTCTCCCACCATCTGTCCATTGTCGAACAGTGATACGACGAGTTTATCTTCATGGCGGTTGTCCTGCACGGCTTGGAGAGCCAGGACATGACGTTCCGCCTTTACTTTTCCGAATTTGAGATTGATGTAAGAGTCCCCGTTTTCGAGAACAATCTGGCCGGCAGCGGAAGACGGAACCTCAGCTTCAACCCTGCAGACCGCAGGGGCCGATGCCGCTCCGCTTTCATAAAAGAGCCAGCCTTTGGCAGCCTTGACGGAGTGCGGCACCACAGCCAGACACTCCAGACACAAGGCCGCAAAAAATGATATGAGAGCGAACTTTTTCATAGTTACTAATTCCATTTCGGATTCTGCTCCCAGCCTGTACGAAGGATTTCAGATTCAGGGACAGGATACCAATACATCTTCGGTTCGAAAGTTCTTTTCTCTACTGTTCTACTGCCATATGCAAATCCTTCCTTTTCAGGCCAATTCGGTTTTTCAATTTCATCAGGACGAGACTGTTCCCTGGTGTATACGCGAACCCAGTCCACATAGAGGCTTGCCTCCCTGAGGTCAGGATTTTTGTCTTCCGGATATCCGATGCCGATGGAATCACTGCCGCCGATCTGGCCGGTAATCGCGAAATCCCACGCAGTCTTCCCGCGTCCCTCCTTGATGGCCTTCGTGATGAAGGTATTGTAGCGGTTGCCGTAATCTCTTGTCTTGAAGGTATTTGTAACCTTGCCGTCAAGCAGGAAGGAGATGATGGCATGCTCTGTCGGAGCTGCAGGATCCGGGTCCACCTGGACACCATAGGTATGATACTCGTCATAAGGGTTGAACGGCATGTCCACATGACGGCCGTCGCCATTCACATTGCGACCGATAGTAGACCAGTCTACAGCCGCACCCTTGTCATTGTCATGAAGATGGAGAGCCTGGCTGAGGACATACTTGTCGGCCCTTCCCAGAGAAGGATTGTCCAGCCATGTCTTGATGAAGAACTCCTCGAGATCGAGCTCGGCATACTCGCAACCTGCATAATAGCGGCACCACGGAGCCATCCAGATACCATAGATATACGGAACTTTCATCCTGATTTCAAATCTCGAGAACAGCGGATAAAACCTCTGTGCATATCCATATTTGTCCGTGTCGCAGCTGGACAATGCGCCTGACCACCAGCCCGGCCTGTTGCCGTTTCCGTAAGCGGGCTGCGGTGCAGGAGGATTGTCCTCCCTCGTGGCAGAAACACGGCATACGCTCAAATCACCATCCTTGCAGATGGACACCTGCTTGCCGCGATATGTCTGGACCATGCCGTTAGGCTGACCGAACCACTGGTTTCCGACAGGGCCGTCATCTCCGTAAAGTCCCCAGTATGAATTATCTATGACAGAACCGCTGAATTCGTCGCCATCGTAGTAATACCATCCGTCAGGAACTTCGGAAGAAGGAATCGAGGCAGACATGGCGGCTGAAGATGACTTCGTGGCGTCCTTGACGATTCCAAGTCCGCGGACATCCGCACCCAATGTCTTGCTTGCGATTTTCCATCTCCTTACATCCCATGCGCGATGATCCTCGAAGGCGAGCTCGACCCTGCGCTCATTCCTGATGAGTTCCCTCATTTCCTCCTGGCCAAGTCCATGTACAGAAGGCTGTCCTGCCCTGTTGCGGACCTTGTTCAAATAAGTTTCGATATCTGAATTCCCCGGATCACATTCATTAAGTGCCTCAGCATAATTCAGATAGATTTCAGCAAATCTGAAATATGGCCATACATGTCCGGATGCTCCTCCACCGGTCTGCACATTGGCAGATTCATTCATGAATTTACGCAGATAGAAGCCTGTCTTGGAGCCGTTTGTCTTGGAGGAAGCATCTTTGCCTCCGTCAAATGTCTCCACGCCGGAATCCTTCCAAGTATCGCCATTGAAAATGAACGTAGCGGCAAGTCTCTTGTCTCGCCAGACAAACGGATGTTTGGCACTTTCTGATCCATCCCACGCGAACTTCGAGCCATCCTTCAGTTCATAAGCCTCCATCAAGTTCAATGTCGGAGTAGTTCCGCCCGTACCGCCATAGCTTACAGGCGAGTTGACGGTCTCGAAAGACACGCTGTTCGCATATCTCTTCTGGAAAATGAACTCCCAGTTGTCGATATTGTTCTGGAAAAGGTCGCCATAGCTTCCGTAGAGCATATATCGGTCAAGGTCAATGACTTCCTTCGCAGCAGCCGCAGCCTTCTCCCATTTCTCCTTCACGCTTGGCAGATAGCTTTCATCGCTGTTCTTCCAATCCAGCCAGAGCGGACTGGCGGCATACAGGAGAACGCGGCTCTTCAATGCCAGCGCAGCACCCTTCGTAGCCCTGCCGTAAGCGGAAGCATTGTCCCTCCACGGCGTAAGCTCAAGTCCCGCAGCCGCAGCATCGCAGTCAGCGACAATGCGGTTCACGACCTCATCCATTTCCGGTCTTTTCACCCCGCTGTGATTTTCAGCGACAGGCAGGACCTCGTCAATGTAAGGCACAGGGCCATACCTCTTTACGAGCTCGAAATGGAAGAATGCACGAAGGAAAATCGCCTCGTTCTTCCAGATTTCCAGATCCTTGAGCCTGTTCTTGTACTCCGTCTGGTTATCCGGATCCAACCTGTAGTTTTCCAGATCCACCCTATGGACATTGGCAATGAATTCATTGCTCAGTCTGATGCCGGTATAAAGCTGGTCCCAAAGATTGTCAGGATTGTCCTGAGGACCCCAGGAACCATTGTTGAATTTCTGGATATTGCACGTTTCGATGGTGTTTTCGCCATCATCCGTAGCTGCGTCATACATCGCAGTGCCGATACGGTTCAGCCCGTCAGGAAGGAAGCGGTAAACATTGACCAGGGCCTGACTGGTCCTCTCGTACGAGGTATAAGTCTTGTCCAGGTCGATGAATGATTCCTGTTCCCTATCCAGAAACCTGTTGCAACCGCACACATTGAGCGCGGTCATCAAAGGAAGTAGTATATATATGATTCTCTTCATCTTCGGAGTATTTTAGAAAGTGAATTTCATTCCCACACTTACTGTTCTTGTAAGAGGATAAGTGATAAGTGAACTGCTCTCAGGATCGGAAATAAGACCTGAAGCATTGATGGTGAACAGGTTGGTGCCGTTGACATACAGGCACATGGCATGACCCGCCGCACGCGTAGGAAGATTATATGCGAGATACAAGTTCCTCAGCCTGAGATAGCTGCCGTTCCTTTTCCAGAAAGTGGATGTCCTGTAGTTGTTGCTGAAATTGCTCAGTGACAGTCTAGGATAGGAAGCATCCGTGTTCTCCGGTGTCCAGCTGTCCTTGGCCAGCTGCGAAGCGGAAGCATTGTCCTGGAAAGAGTATGCAGTGTTGCCGCTGAGGTAGATGTCTCTGCCGGCAACGCCCTGGAACATCGCCTCAAGTTCGAAGCGTTTCCATTTCAGTCCGCCGCTCAATGTGAAGTTCCACTCAGGGATGTATGAATATCCGACAGGCACACCGTCATTGCCGTCGATAATGCCGTCATTGTTCTGGTCAACATATTTGATGTCACCCGGACGGACAGTGCCGTACTGCGGAACCGGGAGGCCATCGACAATGGATCCGTCTGCATTAAAATCTTCCTGTTTCCAATATCCGTCGGCCACGAGCACGAACGGAGTACCCACAGCATGGCCTCTTCTGTATTGATATTCATACACTCTGGTCGGTTCGCCCATTTCCTTGATTTCATTTCTGGCGAACCATACGCCTGCGCCGACATGCCACTGCAGGTCATCAGACTTCTTCTGATGCCAGTCGGCTGTCAGCTCGAAACCGCTGTTCCTGACCTTGCCGACGTTCACGTAAGGCAACATGCCGCCGAAAGAAGCGCCCACAAAGCCCGGAATGGTTCCGGTTGCCTGATCCACAATGCCGGTACGCATCTGTGTGAACACATCAGCATTGACCGTGAGGGCTCCGAAAAGTTCAGCGTCGATGCCGACATTGTAAATGGTCTCTTTCTCCCAGCTCAGGTCAATGTTCGGAATCGTGGTCACGCCGAATGATGATGAAGCGGAGCTGCTGGTGCCGAGCAGGTATGTACCTGTCCATGCGTATGACTCATCGTAAAGATAACGTCCTGCGGCATTCTGGTTGTTGCCCACAAGACCTGCAGAAGCTCTGAGTTTCAAGTAATTGACATTGCGGGAATTCTTGAGCCAAGGCTCTTCGGAAATGACCCATCCGGCCGAACCGGCAGGGAAGAATCCGAATCTGTGGCCTTTTGCATAGTCATCGCATCCTGTATCGGAAGCAGAGAACTCTGCAATGTATTTACCTGCATATGAGTAGGTTACACGTCCCGCAAAATTAACGTATTTGGTATTTGCCCTAACGTAATACTGCCTGTAGTTGTCCACGAGAGCTAAAGCAGTAGCATCTACGGAATGCTTGCCGAATCTGCGGGAATAGTCCAGCGAACCCTTGGCGTTCACACGGCTCCAGTCATCATTGAATCCTTCGCCGGCTTCGAGAGGCTCATCCGTACCATACGGCGTATATTCATATCCGTCAGCCGTCTTGGTCAGGCTATATCTCGTGTAATTGCGTGTCTTCGTGGAAGATTCACACATATTGTTGCTGTAAGCCACTGAGGCGCTTACGCTCAGGCCCTCGGTTATGAAATCGAGTTCAAGTTTCGGAGTGAACACCAGCTGGAAAGTCCTGCTGTTCTCCTTGTAGACTCCCCTGTAGAGCAATTCGCCGACAGGGTTGGTCTGAGAAGCATTTCCGCCGAAACTGCCGTCAGGGTTGTATACCGGGAATGCATTCGGAGCCGTGGCATACATTGAATTGAACAGCTTGTAAGCCGAGGTGCCTCCGCCCGGAAAAGCCCGGCTTTCGATCTGGCCGCCGAAACTGAACGCGGTGGAGAAACGCCTTCCGATATTGATGTCAATGTTCGAACGGACATTGATGGTCGTGTAGGA